>NZ_JALCZB010000060.1:0-26220 GCF_022690745.1 Anaeromyxobacter sp. SG64
CGGGCAGATCCACGAGTAGAAAGGCCCCGCCCTCGCGGCGGCGGTGCGCGAGGCGGGCGGCGATCCGCTGCTGCTCCCGATCGCCGGCGACGCGCCGGACGCGCTCGCCCGCGCCCTCCGCTCGGCGCGCGGGCTCGACGCGCTCGTCACGACGGGCGGGGTCTCGGTCGGCGCGCGCGACCTCGTCCGCGCCGCGCTCGAGCGCGCCGGGGCCCGGCTCGACTTCTGGAAGGTCGCGATGCGGCCGGGGAAGCCGTTCACCTTCGGGCTGTGGAATCGCACGGCGGTGTTCGGGCTGCCGGGCAACCCGGCGAGCGCGCTCGTGACGTTCGAGCTGTTCGCGCGGCCCGCGCTCCGCGCCCTCGCCGGCCTCCCCGGGAGCGGCCGGACCACCGTCAGGGCCCGCCTCGCCGCCGCGCAGGAGAAGCCGGCCCAGCTCACGGTGTACCTGCGCGCTCGGGTCCGGCGGCGCGCAGGCGGCCTCGTCGTCGAGCCGCTCCGCACCCAGCTCTCCGGCCACCTCACCTCGGTCGCGGGCCACGATGCACTGGTGGTGCTGCCTGCCGGGCGCTCGCGGCTGGCCCGCGGCGCCGAGGTCGAGACCGTGCTCCTACAGGCTCCCCCCGAGCCATGATGGGGGAGCTTCACTCGGTGCGAAGCCGCGAGCGCAGGGCGCGCGGAGCGTCGCGAAGCGCCTCACCCCGCGCTCCGCGCGACCGCTGACTGCGCCACGCGCCGGGCTTCGACTTTCTTCCCCGGGTCGCGCGGACGGGGGACAGTTCCTCTCGACGTCATCTCTGGCCACCCCGCGCCCATGGTGGTATTGCTCTCGGTGCGGAACGCGCAAAGTTGCCTTGCGGATTCCGCAACTCACCTCGGGGGGCAGCTCGCAGGAGTCGCAATCAGATGCCAGGTCTCGCAGACAAGTTCGCAGTGAACCTCAAGAGCGAGCGGCTCCGCCGCAAGCTCTCCCAGGAAGCCCTCGCCGCCAAGGCGGGCCTCTCGGTCTCGTACATCTCGATGCTCGAGCGCGGGCAGCGCACGCCGCCGCTCGACACGCTGGAGTCGCTCGCGAAGGCGCTGGCGGTCTCGCCGACGTCCCTCCTCTCCTGAACCTCCGTGCCCCGTTCGCGGCCCCGACCGAGCGCCCGACGTGCGCTCGCCGGGGCCGCGGCGCATGGGGGCGCCGCGACGGCGGCGCCCGCCCTCACCCTGGCGTGCAGGCGTGCATCCCGCCGGGAGATCGCTTATGTTCCTCGCCTCTTACGAACCCTCGGGGCAAGGAGACGGAATGGCTCGCATGGTGATGTGCAAGAAGCTCGGCAAGGAGCTGCCGGGGCTCACCTTCAAGCCCTTCCCGAACGAGCTCGGGCAGCGGATCTACGACTCGATCTCGCAGGACGCCTGGAAGCTCTGGCTCGAGCACTTCAAGATGATCATGAACGAGTACCGGCTCTCGCCCGCCGATCCGCGGACGAGCGAGATCCTGTACCAGCAGGCGGAGCAGTTCTTCTTCAGCGAGGGCGCGCAGCTCCCGCCCGACTACCGCCCGCCCCGCTCGAAGGGCTAGCGCGGATCGTCTCGACGCGTCCGGGCCGTTCCGGCGGCTCGGTCACGGGTGCACCGCGTGCGCTCTCCCGGCGACATCCTGCTCGTCTCCACCTACGAGCTCGGGCACGCGCCGCACGGCGTGGCCCTCCCCAAGGCGTTCCTGGAGCGCGCCGGCTTCGCGCCCGCGGCGCTCGACCTCGCGGTCGAGCCCCTCGACCCCGCCCGCGTGCGGCGCGCGCGGCTCGTGGCGCTGTCGGTCCCGATGCACACCGCGCTCGTGCTCGGCCTCAAGGCCGCGGCGCGGATCCGCGCCCTCGCCCCCGGCGCCGTCCTCTGCTTCCACGGGGTCTACGCGCCCCTCAACGCCGACCTGCTCGTCGCCGCCGGCGCGGCGGCGGTGCTCGGCGGGGAGTCCGACGAGGAGCTCGTCTTGCTCGCGCGCGCGATCGAGCAGGGCGCGCCGCTCGACCGGTTCGTGGAGCGCGGCGGCGCGGCGGCGCTCCGGCGCCGGCTCGACTACCCCGTCCCGAGCCGCGAGGGGCTCCCGCCGCCCGAGCGCTACGCGCGGCTCGCAGGGGCCGACGGCGCGCTCCGCCTCGCCGGCTACACGGAGGCGAGCCGCGGCTGCAAGCACCGCTGCCGGCACTGCCCGCTCCCGGCCGTCTACGACGGGCGCTTCTTCGCGGTCCCCGTCGAGGCGGTCGTGGAGGACGTCGCCCGCCAGGTCGCGCAGGGCGTGGAGCACGTCACCTTCGGCGATCCGGACTTCCTGAACGGCCCCGCGCACGCGCTCCGCGTCGCGCGCGCGATCCACGCCCGCTTCCCGGCGCTCACGTTCGACTTCACCGCCAAGGTCGAGCACCTCCTCGGCGCGCCGGCCGCGCTCCGCGAGCTCGCCGGGCACGGGGCGCTGTTCGTGACCTCCGCGGTCGAGTCGTTCTCCGACGAGGTCCTCGCCAGGCTCGCGAAGGGCCACACCCGGGCCGACGCGCTCGCCGCGTTCGAGCTCGCGGCCGCGTCGGGCGTGCCCCTGCGCCCCTCGCTCCTCCCGTTCACCCCCTGGGCGACGCTCGACGACTACCTGGAGCTCCTCGACCTCCTCGAGGCGCGCGGGTGGATGCAGAACCTCGACCCCGTCCAGCTCTCGATCCGGCTGCTCGTCCCGCCGGGCTCGCTGCTCGAGGGCGAGCCCAGCATCCCGTTCGACGGGCTCGACGCCGCGGGGCTCACCTGGCGCTGGCGCCACCCCGACCCGCGCATGGACTCGCTGCAGGCGCGGGTGGCGGCGGAGGTGGCGGCCGGGTCGACCTCGGGCGAGCCGCCCCTCGCGACGGTCGCCCGGGTGAAGGCGCTCGCGCTCGCCACGGCCGGGCGGCCCCATGGCCACGTCCGCGTGCTCGCCCCGGACCAGCGGCGGGTGCCGCGCCTCACCGAGTCCTGGTTCTGTTGAGCAGAGCCCACCGCGGGGCAGTTGGCTCCGCTCGAGTGACCCTCTCCCACCGCGGCGGCGCACCCGCCGAGCTCCTCGCCCGGGAGTCGCGCCTCCCCTGACACCGACGCGGGAGCAGGCGGGCTCGAGCCCTGCCGCCTGGGGCCCACCCGCCCGCCTGGGGCGGAGGATCCCGTTCCGGGCGCGTCTCCGTGACGCGCGGCGGCGCGCGCGTGACGCGGCGCGGCGCTCCTGCGGCCCCGTCCGGACCGCGCACGGGGTCGCCATTTCTTGGCATACCGATCAACCCGTGCGTACGACCGGACGCACGACGCGGAGCGCCGGTCGCCCACTTGCCGCGAGGCGGGGCGAACCGGAGGTGCTGGAGTCTCGAGACTCATGGCCGAGCGCAAGGACATCCGCACGTTGCCCGGGCCGTACCGGCGGCTCCACGACATCCTCGCCGCGCACCTCCCCGGCGATCGGATCATCGCCGATCCGCTCCGTTGTCTCGCGTTCGGCACGGACGCGAGCTTCTATCGGCTCATCCCGAAGCTCGTCGTGCAGCTCCGGTCCGCCGACGAGGTCGCCCGCCTCCTCTCCGAGACCGGCGCGCTCGGGCTGCCCGTGACCTTCCGCGCGGCGGGCACGAGCCTCTCGGGCCAGTCCATCTCCGACTCCGTGCTCGCGCTCGTCGCGGGGGGCTTCCGCGGCCTCTCCGTGCTGGACGGGGGCGCGCGCGTCGTCTGCGAGCCCGGCGTCATCGGCGCCGACGTGAACCTCGCGCTCGCGCCGTACGGGCGAAAGCTCGGCCCCGACCCCGCCTCGATCGGCGCGTGCATGGTGGGCGGCATCGCCGCGAACAACTCCTCCGGCATGTGCTGCGGGACGGCCCAGAACACCTACCGCACCGTGGAGAGCATGAAGGTGGTCCTGGCGGACGGGACCGCCCTCGACACCGCCGACCCCGAGTCGCGCGCGCGGCTCGCCAGCGCCCGCCCCGAGCTCGTGCGCGGCCTCGCGGAGATCCGCGACGAGATCCGCGCCGACCCCGCGCTCCGCGCGCGCATCGCCGAGAAGTTCCGCATCAAGAACACGACCGGCTACGCGCTCAACGCGTTCGTGGACTTCGAGGATCCGATCGACATCCTGCTGCACCTCCTCGTCGGCTCGGAGGGGACGCTCGCCTTCATCGCCGAGATCACCTACCGCACGGTCGAGGAGCAGCCGCACAAGGCCAGCGCGCTCGCCTTCTTCCCCGACATCGGCGAGGCCGCCCGCGCTACCCAGCTCCTCGCCGGCGGCCCGGTCGCTGCCGTCGAGCTCATGGATCGCGCGTCCCTGCGCGCCGTGGAGGGGAAGCCGGGGATGCCGCCCGAGCTGCGCGGCCTCGTGGAGGGCGCCGCCGCCCTGCTCATCGAGACGCGCGCCGGCTCCGCCGCCGCGCTCGAGGAGCAGATCGCCGCGTGCCAGCTGCGGATGGCGCCCGTCCCGGCGCTCTACCCGGTGAGGTTCACGCCGGTGAAGGCGGAGTACGAGCGGCTCTGGGACGTGCGGCGCGGCCTCTTCCCCGCGGTCGGCGCGGCGCGGCGCGTCGGCACGACCGTCGTGATCGAGGACGTGGCGTTCCCGATCGCGCGCATGGCGGAGGGCACGCTCGACCTGCGGCGGCTGCTCGGGGAGCACGGCTACGGGGACGCGATCATCTTCGGGCATGCCCTCGACGGGAACCTGCACTTCGTCTTCACGCCCGACTTCGGGGACGTCGAGGAGGTGACGCGCTACGCGCGCTTCATGGACGACGTCTGCCAGATGGTCGCGAGGAAGTACGACGGCTCGCTGAAGGCGGAGCACGGGACGGGCCGCAACATCGCGCCGTACGTCGAGCTCGAGTGGGGCGCGAAGGCGTACGGGCTCATGCGGCGCGTGAAGGCCCTCTTCGACCCCGGGACGCTCCTCAACCCCGGCGTGATCATCAACGGCGACCCGGGCGCCCACCTGAAGGCGCTGAAGCCGCTGCCGCGCGCGCACCCGATCATCGACCGCTGCATCGAGTGCGGGTTCTGCGAGCCGCGCTGCCCGTCGCGCGAGCTCACGACGACGCCGCGGCAGCGCATCGTGGTCCAGCGCGAGATCGCGCGGCTGCGCGTCACCGCCGAGGACCCCGAGCGGCTGCGGCGCCTCGAGGCGGACTACGCCTACATGGGCGAGGAGACCTGCGCGACCGACGGCCTGTGCGCCACCGCCTGCCCCGTCGCGATCGACACCGGCGCGCACACGAAGTGGCTCCGGGCGCAGCGGCACGCCGAGGACGGCGCGGCGGCGACCGCGGCCGCGGAGCACTTCGCGGTGGTGGGCTCGGTCGCGCGCGCGGCGCTCGGCGTCGCGAACGCGGCGCACGCGGTGCTCGGGACCACCGCGATGAGCGCCCTCGCGCGCGGGGCGCGGCGGGCGAGCCTGCGGAGGCTCCCGCTCTGGAGCACCGCGATGCCGCGGCCCGTCCGGCCGCGCCTCGCCCCCACCGCGACCGGCGCCGACCTCCGCGTCGTCTACTTCCCGAGCTGCGTCGCCCGGACCATGGGGCCCGCGCGCGGCGACGAGGCCCCGCCGGTCTACGCCGCGCTCTCCTCGCTCCTCGCCAAGGCCCGCTGCGACGTGGTCTTCCCGGACCGGATGGAGGACCTCTGCTGCGGCATGCCCTTCGAGTCGAAGGGCTTCCCCGCCCAGGCGGAGCGGAAGGGCCGCGAGCTCGAGGCGGCGCTCCTGGCCGCGAGCGAGGGCGGCGAGCTCCCGATCCTCTTCGACACGAGCCCCTGCGCCTACCGGATGAAGCACCTCGTCGCCGGATCGCTCGCCATCTTCGACCCGGTCGAGTTCATCGATCGCTTCCTCCTCCCCCGCCTCTCGCTCGCGCGCGAGCCCGGGCCCGTCGCGCTCCACGTCACGTGCAGCGCGATCAAGGCGGGGCTCTCGGAGACCTACCGCCGTGTCGCCGCCGCGTGCGCGGAGCGGGTGGTGGTCCCCGCCGGCGTGGGGTGCTGCGGCTTCGCGGGAGATCGCGGCTTCACGCATCCGGAGCTGAACGCGTCCGCGCTCGCGGCGCTGCCCGCCGCGCTGCCCCCGGAGTGCCGGGCCGGGTACTCGTCCTCGCGCACCTGCGAGATCGGCCTCTCCGCGCACGCCGGCGTCCCCTACCGGTCACTCGCCGTGCTCGTCGACCGCTGCGCGTCCACGCCGTCCGCGGCCCGACTCCCGGAGGCGCGCGGGCGCCTCGGCACCGCCGCCGCGCCGTCGGAGGAGACGCCCTCGTGACCCCGTCCTCCACCACGCCGCCCGGCGGCCTCGCGGCGGCCACCTCGATCGTCCCGGAGCTGCAAGCAGCCCTCGTCTGCACCCACCAGGCAGTCATCGCGCGGGAGGGAACCGCATGTACCACCAGAACTACAATCCGCTGGGGAACGCCTTCCTCTCCACGCTCGTGGCGGCGATCCCCATCCTGACCCTGCTGTACTTCATCGCGCTCCACCCGCACCGCGACGAGCTCGGGCGGCGCCACCTCGGCATCGCGGCGCCGTACGCCGCGCTCTACGGCGTCATCGCGGCCTTCCTCGTCGCCTGCCTCCCGTTCGGCATGCCGGTGACCTCGGCCGTCTCCGCGTTCGCGTACGGGTCGCTCTCGGGCTTCCTCGGGATCATCTGGATCGTGCTCGCGGCGATGTTCCTCTACACGATGACCGTGATCACCGGGAAGTTCGAGATCGTGAAGGAGTCGATCATCCACATCTCGTTCGACCGCCGCCTCCAGGTGCTCCTCATCGCCTTCTCCTTCGGCGCGATCATCGAGGGCACCTCCGGCTTCGGCACCCCGGTCGCGATCGCGGGCGCCGTCATGGTCGGCCTCGGCTTCTCGCCCTTCCAGTCCGCGGTGCTGAACCTCCTCGCGAACACCGCCCCCGTGGCGTGGGGCGCGATCGGCACGCCGATCGTCACGCTCGCGGCGGTGAGCGGCCTCGATCAGGTGACGCTCTCGGCGATGGCCGGCCACCAGCTCCCCTTCGCGTCGCTGCTCGTCCCGTTCTGGCTCGTCGTCACCTTCGTCAAGATGGAGGGCGGCACGTGGAAGGAGGCCTTCGAGGTCTGGCCGGCGACGCTCGTCTCCGGCGCCTCGTTCGCGATCATGCAGTACTTCGCCTCCGGCACGAACTCGTTCCACCTCATGACCGACGTCGTCTCCGGCGTCTTCTCCGTCGTCTGCACCGCGCTCTTCCTGCGCTTCGTGTGGCACCCGAAGACGCGCTTCCTCCTGCGCTCCGAGCGCGAGGCGCGCGCCCGCGCCGCCGCGGCGAGCGTCGGGGCGGCCGGCCGCGACACGACCGACCACTCGTGGGAGTACCCCTACACGGTCCGTCAGACCGTCTACGCGTGGCTGCCGTGGGCGATCCTCATCGCCGCGTGCGCGCTCTGGGGCATGCCGTCGTTCAAGGCGTTCCTCAACAACCTCCTCGCCGACGCGAAGTTCTCGACGACGCTCCTCGGGTCCAAGTTCAGCGGCACGCTCTCGCTCCCGGGCTGGGACATGCCCGCGCTCCACAACCTCGTGCAGCGCATGCCCCCCGTCGCCCTGCCGAACGCCAAGCCCGAGGCCGCGCGGTTCACCATCAACTGGCTCTCGGCCGCGGGCACCGGCGTGTTCGTCGCCGCCATCCTCTCCGGCCTCGCGCTCCGCATGACCGCGGCCCAGTGGAAGGACGCCACGAGCCGGACCCTCCACCGCATGAAGATCCCGGTCCTCGTCATCGGGCAGGTGCTCGGGCTCGGCTACCTCACGCGCTACTCGGGCACCGACGCGGTCCTCGGGCTCGCGTTCACGAAGGCGGGCTTCATGTACCCGTTCTTCGCCGCCTACCTCGGCTGGCTCGGCGTCTTCCTGACCGGCTCGGACACCGCCTCGAACGCGCTCTTCGGGAGCCTCCAGCGCATCACCGCCCAGCAGCTGAAGCTGAACGAGATCCTCATCGTGGCGACGAACTCGACGGGCGGCGTGATGGGCAAGATGATCGACGCGCAGTCGATCATGGTCGCGTGCGCCGCCTGCTACGAGAGCCCGAAGGAGCGGACGCACGCGCTCGGCCCGATCTTCCGCACCGTCTGGTGGCACTCGATCGCGCTCGCCGCGTTCATCGGGATCATCGCGATGCTGCAGGCCTACGTCTTCCCCGGGGTCATCCCGGTGCCGCCGCCGAAGTGACCCCCCACCGCCGAGGGGCGTCGCCCGCCGCCCCTCCGCCCGAGGCCACGTGAAGGTCGCCCTCTTCATCCCCTGCTACGTCGACCAGCTCTACCCGCAGGTCGGGCTCGCCACGGTGCGCGTGCTCGAGAAGCTCGGGGTGGACGTCGTCTACCCCGAGGAGCAGACCTGCTGCGGCCAGCCCATGGCGAACGCCGGCTTCGCCGCCGACGCGGCGCCGCTCGCGCGCCGCTTCCTCGAGGTGTTCGGCGGGTTCGAGCACGTCGTCTGCCCGTCCGGGAGCTGCGCGTCGATGGTGCGAAACCACTACGACGCGCTCGTCCCCGGCGCGCCCGGGCTCGAGGCCGTGAAGCGCGCGACCTACGAGCTCTGCGAGTTCATCACCGACGTGCTCGGGCTCGGGCGTATCGCCGGCCGCTACCCGCGCAAGGTCGGGCTGCACCAGAGCTGCCACGGCCTGCGTGAGCTCCGGCTCGGCAGCGCCAGCGAGCTGATGGAGGCGCGCTACAGCAAGGTCGCGAGCCTCCTCTCCTCGCTCGAGGGCATCGAGCTCGTGCCGCTCACGCGCGCCGACGAGTGCTGCGGGTTCGGGGGCACGTTCGCGGTCGTCGAGGAGGCGGTCTCCTGCATGATGGGGCGCGACCGGATCGCCGACCACGTGAGGGCGGGCGCCGAGATCGTCACCGGCACCGACGTGTCCTGCCTGATGCACATGGATGGCCTCGCGCGGCGGGCGAAGGCGCCCCTCGCGTTCAGGCACGTCGCCGAGGTCCTCGCGGAGGCCATGCCATGAGCGACTCGCTCCCGGTGCTCCGGTCGGGCGGGGCCGACCACGCGCAGCGCGCGGCCGCCTTCCTGCGGGACGAGCCCCACGTCCACTGGCACGACCAGGCGGTCTGGTTCGTGCGGGCGAAGCGCGACCGCGCCGCGTCGGCCGTGCCCGAGTGGGAGCGGCTCCGCGAGGTGGCCTCGCGCATCAAGGCGCACACCCAGTCGAGGCTCGCCGACTACCTCGAGGAGTTCGAGCGGAACGCCACGGCGGCGGGCGCGGTCGTCCACTGGGCGCGCGACGCCGACGAGCACAACGCGATCGTCCACCGCCTCCTCGCCGAGCGCGGCGTGACCCGCCTCGTGAAGTCGAAGTCGATGCTCACCGAGGAGTGCCACCTGAACCCGTACCTCGAGGCCCGCGGGATCGAGGTGACGGACACGGATCTCGGCGAGCGCATCGTGCAGCTCGCGAAGGAGCCGCCGTCGCACATCGTGATGCCGGCGATCCACAAGAAGAAGGAGGAGATCGGGGAGCTGTTCCACGAGAAGATCGGCACGCCCGCGGGGCTCGCCGACCCGACCCGCCTCACCGAGGCCGCCCGCGGCCACCTGCGCCAGCGGTTCATGGCGGCGCAGGCGGGGCTCACCGGCGTGAACTTCGCGGTGGCCGAGACGGGCGGGATCGTCGTCTGCACGAACGAGGGCAACGCCGACATGGGCACCTCGCTCCCGCCCCTCCACATCGCGTGCATGGGCGTGGAGAAGGTCATCCCGCGGCTCGAGGACCTGGCCGTGTTCCTGCGGCTCCTCGCGCGGTCCGCGACCGGTCAGCCCTGCACCACCTACACCACCCATTTCCTCGGCCCGATGCGCGGCGGCGAGCTGCACGTCGTGGTCGTCGACAACGGGCGGAGCGCGCTCCTCGCCAGGGAGCAGTACCGCCGCGCGCTCCACTGCATCCGCTGCGCCGCGTGCATGAACACCTGCCCCGTGTACCGGCGGAGCGGTGGCTACAGCTACACGTACACGATCCCCGGGCCCATCGGGATCGTCCTCGCGAGCGCGCGCGGCGGCGACGCCCATGCGTCGCTCCCCTTCGCCTCCAGCCTCTGCGGCTCGTGCGACGACGTGTGCCCGGTGAAGATCCCGCTCCACGAGCAGATCCTCGGGAGCCGCCGCGATCTCGCCGAGCGCGGCGCACAGCCCGCCTCGAAGCGGCTCGGCATGCGGCTCGCCGCGTTCGTGCTGCGCACGAAGCTGGCCTACCTCGTCGCCGGCGCGGTGGCGCGCTTCCTCGGGCGACACCTGCCGCGCGGCGTCCTCTACGCCCGCTGGAACGTCTGGGGACGACAGCGCGAGCTGCCGCCGATGCCGGCGCAGAGCTTCCGGGAGCTCTACCGGAAGGAGCGGAGGCCGCGTGTCTAGCCGGGAAGAGATCCTGCAGAGGCTGCGCGCGGCGGCGCCGCCGCCGGCGGAGCGCGCGGAGACGGGGGGCCTCGCCGCCCCCTTCGCCGACCGGCGCGCGCAGTTCGAGGCCGCGGTCGTCGCCGTCGCCGGCGCCGCGGTGCGGGTCGCGACCGGCGCGGCGCTCGCCGCGGAGGTGGCGGCGCTCGCGGAGCGGCTCGGCGCGAAGCGCGTCGCCTCGGCAGTGACGGACGCCGGTCCGGGGAACGTGGCGCTCGACGCGCTCGGCGATCCCCACGAGCTCGAGGGCATCGACCTGGCGGTGCTGCCGGGCGTCTTCGGGGTGGCCGAGAACGGCGCGGTGTGGGTGTCCGGCGCGTCGCTCCACGACCGCGCCGTGTTCGTGGTGACGCAGCACCTCGCGCTCGTCGTCCCCGCGGCGGAGATCGTGAACGACATGCACGAGGCCTGCGCGCGGGTGGCGGCGCTGCCGCGCGGCTACGGCCTCTTCATCGCCGGCCCGTCGAAGACCGCCGACATCGAGCAGGCGCTCGTCATCGGCGCGCACGGCGCCCGCTCCTGCACCGTGTTCGTCGTCGGCTGAGGCGGGGTAGTCGTCGTCGGCCGGTGGTCGTCGTCAGTCGATGAGGCCCCGCGCCCGCGCGAGCCGCGCGAGCCGCTCCTTCAGCCGCTCGAACTTCTTCCGGAGCGTCGCGACGCTCCTCGGGTCGGCGTCTCCCAGCTGCACGAGAGACACCTCCTCCCACGGGAGCTGCTGATCCACCCGCAGCACGAGGAGCGACTGCTCCTCGGGGGAGAGCGCCTCGCGGAGCGCCTCGAGCGAGCGGAGCTGTCCCTCGAGGCGGGGCTCCGTCGTGTGGAGCTCGGCGGCGAGCGCCGAGGCCTCCCCCGTCTCGAGCCGCCGGCCGTGCCGCCGGTAGCTGTCGTTCCGGACGCGGAGGGCGGCGTGCCAGGCCACCCGGTAACACCAGCTTCGCAGGGGGGCCTCGAAGCGAAACTCCGGGAGCCCGCGCCAGAGGTCCTCGGCGAACACCGAGAACGCGTCGCGCGCGTCGTCCTCGTCCCGGATGATCGAGCGGAGATAGCGCAGGACGTGCGGCCCCAGCTCGCGCAGGACCTCGGTGGCGGCGCCCCGCACGTCGTCCGCGGCGAGCAGTTCCCGCGTCCTCTGCTCGAGCCGTCCCCCGGGTCCCACGCACCGTCGAGGATATGATGGCTGCCGTGCAGAGGAATCCGTGATGTCCCCGGCGCCCCGTCGGGGCGCACGGACCGCCGGGCGCTCAGACGGTCGGCAGGGGCGCGCGGATGTCGAGCTCCAGCCGGCGATGCCCCTCGCGCAGCGCGGCCTCCACCGCGGCCGGCGACTCGGCCTTGGCGAAGAGGAAGCCCAGGTACGCCTCGCCCTCGGGCAACGGCACCACCTCGCGCCCCACCTCGGCCGTCACGACGAGGTCGACGACGTCCGGCACCGCCCTCGCCGCCTCCAGGCCGCGCACGGCGTGGAGGATCCCGCGCCGGGGGATGGGGATCATCATCACGCCCGAGGCGCGCTGCTCTCGCCGGATCGACTGGAGCGGCAGCCCCACCGCGTGGGCGACGAGGACCTCCTCGAGCGTCAGCCCGGCCCCGAAGCGGAGCGTGCGCGAGCAGAGCCCGCCGATCGAGCGCGCCGCGATCTCGAGGACCACCGGGCCGGCCGGGGAGAGCCGCAGCTCCGCGTGCACCGGGCCCTCGCGGAGCCCGAGCGCCCGCGCTCCGTCCGCGACGACCCGCTCCACCTCGCGCTGTAGGGCAGCCGGGTGACGCGACGGCGTGACGTAGAGGGTCTCCTCGAAGTACGGGCCGTCGAGCGGATCCGGCTTGTCGAAGAGCGCGAGCCCCTCGAGCGTCCCGCCGCGCAGGAGCCCCTCGAGCGCGACCTCCGCGCCGGGGACGAACGCCTCCACGAGCACCTCGTGGGCCTCGTCCTCGCCGCGCGGGCGCCGCTCCGCCTTCGTGTCGCGCAGGAGCCGTGCGATCCGCCGCCAGGCCGCCACGAACCCCGCCGGATCGTCGGCGCGGATGACCCCGCGACTCGCCGAGAAGATGAGCGGCTTCAGGACGCACGGGTACGGGCTCGACCGCGCCGCCGCCTCCGGGTCGCCGTCGAGGTCGTGCAGGGCGAACTCCGGCACGGGCACGCCCGCCGCCCTGAGCGCCGCTCGCATCGCGTGCTTGTTCGCCGCCCGCCGCGCGGCCTCCGGCGGGTTGTGGGGCAGCCCGAGCCGCTCCGCCGCCAGCGCGGCGATGACGGCGGTGGGATCGCTCGCCGGCACGATCCCGCGGATCGGCCGCCGCGCCGCCGCCTCGACGATCTGCTCGGCCGCCCGCTCCGGCCGGCGGTAATCGAGCGGGATGAGATCCGGCTGGGCGCCGAAGGCGTCCTCGATCCGGTGGCACAGATCGCTTCCGACGACGAGCGGCACGCCCAGCCGGCGCGCGGCGGCCTGGAAGTCGTCGAGCCGGTAGCTCGTGGTGGGCACCAGGAGGAGGAGCTCGCCCGCGGGGGTCTTCATCGCGCGGAGTTATGCGACGGAGCGGGGCGGCGGGCAACCGGGAGAGGTGGTCGGGGTCGGGGTCGGGGTCGAGTTTGCGCTCGGCCCTCGCTGCCGCCGGTCGGCTCGCCCTCAGCGCCTCCCCGCCGCCTCCTGCAGCTCCGCCCACACCCGCTCGACGTCCGCGCGCTCCGTGCCGGTCGCCCCGATCGACACGCGGATCATCTGCTTTCCCTTGAGCACGCTCGGCGTCACGTACGCGCGGCCACCGTCGTTCACCCGCCGCGCGATCCCCAGGTTGTGCTCGGCGAGCGCCCGCTCGTCCAGGGCGCCTCCGGGGACGTGGCGCAGGCACAGGGTCTGGAGCGGCACGGGCGCGAGCCGCTCCCAGCCGGTCGTGGCGTCCACCTGCTCCTTCAGCCACTGCGCGTTCGCGAGGTCGCGGCGGATGCGGGCCTGCATCGCGATGACGCCCTCGTCCACGAGGTGGAACCAGCCCTTGAGCGCGCGGAACCGGCGGCCGAGCGGGATGCCCCAGTCGCGGAAGTTGTTCACCACCGCGTCGTGCGCGGTCCGGAGGTACGACGGGTTCGTGCTCATGACGCGCACGAGGTGCTGCGGGTCGCGCACGAAGTAGGCGCTGAAGTCGAAGCCGATCCCCATCCACTTGTGCGGGTTGAACACGATCGAGTCCGCGCGCTCCACGCCCGCCCACATCCAGCGGCACTCCGGCAGCACCATCGCCGTGCCCGCGAGCGCGGCGTCCACGTGCAGCCACATCCCGTGGCGCGCGGCGAGGTCGGCCATCCCGGCCACCGGGTCGAGCGCGGTCGTGGCCGTCGTGCCGGTCGCGGCCACGAGGGCGCACGGCCTGTGCCCCCTCGCGAGGTCCTCCGCGATGGCGCGCTCGAGGAGATCGAGCCGGAGCGCGTGCGCGTCGTCCGTCCCGACGAGCCGCAGGTGCGCCTTGCCGAAGCCGGCGAGCAGCGCCGCCTTCTCGATCGAGCTGTGCGCCTGGTCCGAGGCGTAGACGACGAGCGGCGCCGCTCCGGCCTGGAGGCCCGCCCCGTTCTGCGAGAAGCCGCTCGCCCGCTCCCGGGCGCAGAGGAGCGCCGTGAGCGTGGAGGTGGAGGCGGTGTCCTGCACGACGCCGACGAGCTCGGGAGGGAGCCCGATCATCCGGCGGATCCAGCCCATCACGACCTCCTCCACCTCGGTCGCGGCGGGAGAGGTCTGCCAGCTCATCCCCTGCGCGCCGAGGCCGGCCGCGACGAGATCGCCGAGGACGGAGGCGAGGCTCGTGTTCGAGGGGAAGTAGGCGAAGAAGGCGGGGTGATTCCAGTGAGTGATGCCGGGGAGGATGGCGTCGTCGAGCGCGGCGATCGCCTCGGCCAGCCGGCCACCTTCCGCGGGCGGCTCCGCCGGGAAGCGCGCGCGGATGGCGCCGGGCGCGACGGGGCTCATGACGGGCAGGGACGGCAGCCGTTCGCGGTAGTCGGCGACCCAGTCGACGAGCGCGTGGCCGAGCGTGCGGAACTCTTCGGGGGTCATGACCCCGAGTCTGCCCGATCGCGGGCGCCTCCGCGACGGCCGGGGGCGCTCCTCGGACGCGCAGTTTCCTTGACGCGAGCCCGCGGGCGGGGGCAGGTACGGGCGCGGAGGGACTGAAGCGTGGACGTCCTCGTCATCGGCGGCAACCGGTTCGTCGGCTGGCTCCTCGGCTTCCGCCTCCTCGCGGCGGGCCATCAGGTCACCCTCCTCAACCGCGGCCGCCTGGCGGATCCGTTCGGCGGGCGCGTGGACCGGATCGTCGCGGACCGCACCTCGCGCGATCTCGGCCGCCTCCTCCAGGGCCGCCGCTTCGACGCGGTCGTGGATCTCGCCGCGTTCACCGGCGAGGACGGCCGGCGCGCGACGGAGCTGTTGCGCGACTGCGGCCACTACGTCATGGTCTCGACGGGCCAGGTCTACCTCGTGCGCGAGGGGGCGCCCGCGCCCGCGCGCGAGGAGGACTACGACGGGCCGGTGATGGCGCGCCCGGCGGACCCGGCCGACCTCGCCGACTGGGACTACGGCCTCGGCAAGCGCGCCTGCGAGGACGCGCTCGTCGCGGCGAGCGGGTTCCCCGCGACGCGCGTGCGCATCCCGATGGTGAACGGCGAGCGCGACTACCACCGCCGGATGGAGTCGTACCTGTGGCGGCTCGTGGACGGCGGCCCGGTCATCCTGCCCGACGGCGGCGAGCACCGCGTCCGCCACGTCTACGGCGGCGAGGTGGCGCGCTTCCTCGTGGAGCTCCTCGGCCGCAAGGAGACCTTCGGGAAGGCCTACAACGTGGCGCAGCAGGAGACGCCCACGCTCGCCGAGCTCATGGCGCTCCTCCGCCACCACCTCGGCAGCGCCGCGGACGTGGTCGCGATCCCGTCGGAGCGGATCCGGGCCGCCGGCCTCGACCCGCTGCGGGTCTCGCCCTTCAGCGGCCGCTGGATGTCGTTCGTCGACCCGAGCCGCGCCTGGAACGAGCTCGGCTTCCGCCACGAGCCGCTCGAGATCTACCTCGGGAAGATCGTGGCGAGCTTCCTCTCCCACCCGCCGTCGGACAGGCCCGAGGGCTACTCGCGGCGCGACGTGGAGAGAGCGCTGGCCGCGCCCGGCGTCGGCCCCACCGCCTGAAGCGCTCGAGTCCGCCCCTCGCGGGAGGGTCGGGCGGCGTCAGCCGGCCTGGCCCGCGGAGCGCTCGCCGGCCTGCGCGCGCGTCACGGCGCGGTGCCGCAGGATTCCCAGGCCGCCCGTCGCGACCTGACGCGCGCCGCCGCCCGCGCGCGCGACGGAGCGCGCCAGGCCGGGCCGCTCGGCCGCGACGCGCCGGTAGAGCCGCTCGTGCTCGGCCACCATCCGCTCCACGGACAGCGCCTCCTCCACGAACCGCCGCCCCGCCTCGCCGAACGCCCTGGCACGGGCGGGCTCCGCGAGCACCTGCAGCATCGACGCCGCGAGCGCCGCGGGCGCACCCACCGGCACCACGAGCCCCCGCTCGCCGTGCCGGACGAGCTCCGCGTTCCCGCCGGCGTCGGTGACCACCATCGGCAGCCCCGCCGCCATCCCCTCGATCACCGCGTTCGAGAGCCCCTCCTGCGCGGACGACAGGACGCCGAGGGTCGCGCGGGCGAGCACGGCCGGGACGTCGGGGCGCCGGCCGAGGAAGAAGGCGTGACCGTCGAGCCCGAGCCGCGACGCGAGCGTCATGAGCCCGTCCACGCGGTCGCCCTCGCCCACGAGGAACGCGGCCAGGTCCGGGCGCTCGCGGCGCGCGATGGCGAGCGCCTCGAGGAAGTCCTCCTGCCGCTTCACCTCGTGGCGCATGTTCGCGACGATCACGGCGACCGGGCGGCCGCGCACGTCCGGCAAGGGCAGCGCGAGCCGCGCGGCGCGCGCCGCGTCGAACGCGTCGAGGTCGATCCCGTTCCGGACGAGCGAGACGCGGTCGGGCGGCACGCGCTCGTCGCCGATCACGAGGTCGAAGATCGCGCCGCAGTTCACGATCACCGCGTCGGCCGCGTGCGACAGCCCCGCGAGGACCGCGCGCTGCGCGGGGCTCTGGAGGTGGCCCAGGTCGAGCCGGCCGACGATCACGCCCGCGCCGGCGAGCCGCGCCGCGGGCACCGCGACGAACGCCGAGTAGAAGTCGTGGGCGTGGACGACCTGCACCCCGTCACGCCGGAACGCCCGCGCGAGCTCTCCGACCGCCCGGAGGGCCCTGCGGCTCGCGAGCGAGCCGCCGAGCGGATGCCCCTCCGGCGTGAGGCCGAGCCCCTGCACTCCCGGGAGGAGCGGTCCGCGGAGCTCGAGGGCGTGCACCGAGAGGCGATGCCTCTTCATGAGGCCCCGCACCAGCTCGAGCAGCTGCACCTCGCCGCCGCCGATGTCGAACGAGTTGATGATCTCAGCGATTCGCAACGGCGGTCCCCCCTCACGGATGAATTCTCGGCACGCGATCCACGGCCTGCCCTTCCCGAAGATGGTCCTTCCTTTCGCGGCGTCAGCAGCCGAGCGTTCATGTCGGCAGACACATGCTCCGTGGAGAAGTCTACGCATCCCTGGAGGGGGAGGCCCCGTCGAGCGCGACCGCAGCGCCGCGCGTCGCGATCCTGACGAGCCTTTACCCTCCGTCCGTCGGCGGTATCCAGAGCCACACCTTCTCCCTCGCGCGGGCGCTCGCCGCGAGGGGCGCCGAGGTCCACGTCGTCACGCGGCGCTCGCCCGGTTGCCCGGCGCACGCCGTGGAGGGCCGCCTGCACGTCCACCGCGTCGGGGCGCCTCCGGGAGCGCCGGGGCCGCTCGCGACCCTGGCCTACGTGGCCGCCGCGGCGCGCTGCGTCGCCTCGCTGCGGCCGCGCGTCGACGTCGTCCACGCGCACCAGCTCCTCTCGCCCTCCTCCGCCGCGCTCCTCCTCTCGGCGCTCACCGGTACGCCCATCCTCCTGAACCCCCACGCGTGCGGGGCCATCGGCGACGTGGGCGTCCTCTCCGCGACCGCGCTCGGCCGGCTGCGGCTCCGCGCGACCGTCGCGCGCGCCGACGCCTTCGTGGCGATCAGCGGCCCGATCCACGCGGAGCTCCGCGCGGCCGGCGTGCCGCCCGAGCGCATCCTCTCGATCCCGAACGGCGTGGACCTCGAGCGCTTCCGGCCCGCCGCGGCGGAGGAGCGCGCCGCGCTGCGCCGCGCGCTCGGGCTCCCCGCTGGACCGCTCGTCGTGTACGCCGGCCGGCTCTCCCCGGAGAAGGGCGTGGACGTGCTCGCCCGGGCGTGGCCGCGGGTCGTCGCGCGGCTGCCCGAGGCGCGGCTCTGGATGCTGGGCGACGGCGCCGAGCGCGCGCGCCTCGAGGAGCTCGCGCGGCGCGAGGGGGTGGAGACCTCGCTCGCGCTCCCGGGCCCTGTCGCCGACGTCGCGCCTTTCCTCCGCGCCGCCGACGCGGCGGTGCTGCCCTCGCGCACGGAGGGGATGCCGGTCGCGCTCCTCGAGGCGATGGCGTGCGCCGTTCCGGTCGTGGCCACCGCGGTGGGCGGGTCCGCGGAGGTGCTGCGCGACGGGGTGACCGGGCGGCTCGTGCCGCCGGAGCGTCCCGGGGCGCTCGCGGACGCGCTCGTGGAGGCGCTCCGCGATCCGGCAGCGCAGGAGCGCGCGCGCGCCGCCCGCGAGGAGGTCGCCGCCCGCTACGGGCTCGACCACGTCGCGGAGGTCTTCCTGGAGGTCTACTCGCGGCTCCGCCGGGATCCGGCCGCCGCCGGGGGATGAGAGAGCGGATGCCCCACACCGAGCCGAAGCCGCGGCGCCGCGGGCGCGTCGCGTACCTGATGTCCTGGTTCCCGGCGCCGACCGAGACCTTCATCCTGCACGAGATGCTCGAGCTCCGCCGCCGGGGGCTCGAGATCGACGTCTACCCGCTCCTCGGCGCCGCGCCCGGGCCCATGCACCCCGGCGCGGACGAGATGCTCGCGCACACGCGCTACCACCGCGGCCTCTCGCGTGAGGTCGCGGCGGCGCAGCTCCACTGGCTGCGCCGGAAGCCCCGCGCCTACCTGCGCGCCTGGGCGCGCGCGATCCGCGGCAACCTGCGCTCGCCGGGCTTCCTCGCCCGCGCCCTCGTGGTCGTGCCGCGCGCGGCGTTCATCGCGCGGGAGGTCGAGGCGGGCGATTACGCGCACGTGCACGCCCACTGGGCGACGCACCCCGCGCTCGCGGCGCTCGTCGTGAAGGAGCTCACCCGGACGGGCTACAGCTTCACCGCCCACGCGCACGACCTCTACCTCGACCGCGCGATGCTGGAGGAGAAGGTCCGGGAGGCGCGCTTCGTCGTCACGATCTCCGAGTACAACCGCGCGCTCCTGCGCGAGCTGTACGGCGAGGAGGCCGCCGCCAAGACCTCCATCGTGCGCTGCGGCGTCGATCCGGCCCGCTTCCAGCCGCGCGCGCAGCCCGCGCGCCGGGGGCCGGCCGTCATCGCCTGCGTCGCGGGCCTGCGCGACTACAAGGGCCACCGGCACCTCGTGGACGCCTGCGCGCTCCTGCGCGAGCGCCGCGTCGCCTTCCGCTGCGTCCTCGTCGGCGACGGGCCCGAGCGCGCCGCCCTCGAGAGGCAGATCGCGGCGCTGAAGCTCGGGGAGGTCGAGCTCCTCGGCGGGCAGCCGCAGGACCAGGTGCGCGCGCTCCTCGCCTCGGCGGACGTGCTCGTGCACCCGAGCGTCGTCACCGCGGCCGGGATGATGGACGGGATCCCGGTGGCGCTCATGGAGGCGATGGCCGCCGGCTGCCCCGTCGTCTCGACGCGGGTCTCCGGCATCCCCGAGCTCGTCCGCGACGGGAAGACGGGCCTCGTGGTCGAGCCGGGCGACGCCGCGGCGCTCGCGGACGCGATCGAGCGGCTCATCGGGGACCCGACCCTCGCGCGCAAGCTGGGGCTCGCCGGGCGCCGCGCGGTGCTCCGCGAGTTCACGCTCGCGCGGAACGGCGAGCGGCTCCTCCGCCTGTTCGCGCCGTTCGTCGGGGGCGCCGCGGCGCGGCGGCCGAGGAAGACCGTCCCGCGTCCCGCCGAGCCGAACGAGCCGATCTCCCTCGCCCGTCCCGCCGTCCGGGCGGAAGCGGGCGCCCCGCGCACCGTCACGCCCGGCGCCTAGGGCGTGGCGCGCTGCGGCGCGGGGATGCCGCGCGGCGTCGTGGGAAGGGCCGGCACCGGCTCGGCCAGAGCCGCCTTTCCGGCACGCCTGCGCCCGCCAGGGACGAGCCCGCGGGAGCGAGGGCGCTCGACCACGCGTGCGCCTCCACGGCCCGTAACGGGGCTCTATCGCGGCGGGGCAGCCCATCGGAGGATGCCCGCCCGGGAGAACCCGACCATGCCCGCACGCCGCTCGCCGTCGCCGCAGACGCTGATCTTCGAGAAGGGCTACGAGCCGCAGCGCTCCGAGGGCGCCGCGGTGCCGCCGCTCTTCCGCACCTCGACGTTCATCTTCAAGAAGGCGGTCGAGGGCAAGCGAGCCTTCGAGCTCGCCTACGGCCTGCGCCAGCGGGAGCAGGGGGAGAGCCCGGCGCTCATCTACACGCGGGTCAACAACCCCAACAGCGAGATCCTCGAGGACCGGGTCACGGCGTGGGACGGCGCCGAGTCGGCCGCGCTCTTCTCCTCGGGGATGGGAGCCATCTCCTCGACCTGCCTCACGCTGCTCCGCCCCGGAGACACCCTCCTCTTCTCCGACCCGATCTACGGCGGCACGGAGTACCTCTTCCGCAAGCTGCTCCCGGAGTTCGGCATCCGGACCGTACCGTTCCCGGCCGGCGCGACCGAGGCCGAGCTGGCGGCGGTGGCGGAGTCTCACCCGAGCACCCGGGTCATCTACCTCGAGTCGCCCGCCAACCCGACCATGGAGCTCTGCGACGTGCCCGCGGCGCGGCGCGTGGCGGACCGCTGCTCCACGGGCGGACGGAAGGTGAAGGTGCTCATCGACAACACGTTCCTCGGGCCGATCTTCTCGCAGCCGCTCGGGCTGGGCGCCGACGTGGTGCTCTACTCGGCCACCAAGTTCTTCGGCGGCCACTCGGATCTCGTGGCCGGCCTGGCCATGGGGAGCGCCGACGTCATCAACGCCGTGCGGGCCACGCGGACCATCATGGGATCGATGTCCGATCCGGACACCGCCTGGCTCATCACCCGCTCGCTCGGCACGCTCCAGCTGCGCATGGAGCAGCAGCAGGCCAACACCCGGCGGCTGGTGGAGCTGCTGCGGGGCCACGCCCAGGTGAAGCGGGTCTACTACCCGGGCCTCGAGGAGATGGGCGCGCGCCAGGTGGCGCTCTGGAAGCAGCAGTGCAGCGGCGCCGGCAGCGTGGTCAGCTTCGACGTCCACGGCGGCGAGGCCGAGGCCTACCGCGTGCTCGACGCCGTCCGGCACATGCGACTGGCGGTGAGCCTCGGAGGGATCGAGACGCTCATCGAGCATCCCTGGTCGATGACGCACGCCGACATGACGCCGGAGCAGAAGCTCCAGGCCGGCTTCGGCCCCGCCATGATCCGCCTCTCGGTGGGGCTGGAGGATCCGGCCGACCTCGTGGACGACCTGGCGCAAGCGCTCGAGCTGGCCTGAGCGACGCGGGAAAAGCGACGGGCCGTCAGGCAGCCTGACGGTCCGTGTACCAAGGTGGGTAAAGCCATCCCGTCACAGCTCCGGCGCACCCACCGGCGCCGGTTCGTGATCGACCGCGACGACGACGAGGCCGCCACGGGGCGCCTCTTCCGGCGGAAAGCGCGCCCGCCTCGTCCATCGCGACTGGAACCGCCGAGGTCCTGCTCGCTCGACCGTAGCACGTCGCTCGCAGCGGCGAAGCCGATCGCCACCCGGCAGGACGGGCCGCGAGCGCGAGCCCAGCAGCTTCCGCCTCTCGAGACGCTCGCGCTGCTCGGTGCGCCCGTCACGCGTTAGTGAATCTGCATCACGGTAAACCAGCACCATGACGGTTCGGAGATGTCGCTACGCTCACGTCGTCGTTCACAAGATGCACTCTTCGCGGCGCGAGCACTCCCTCCGCTCCCGCATCGCTTGCTTCAGCGTGACACTCGCCGGTCAGCAGGATGGCAGCTCCACGGATGTGGGCGCAGTACGCCGAGCGCCACCGACGGATCTGCCTCTGTCTCGATTCCCTCGCGCTGGAGAACAACGCAGCGGTGCTACGTACGCATGAGCGCCACGTGGTCGGAAGAAACGTCGAGTGCATTGACAGAGTCGACCACAGCCTCGACATGGGCGCTCTCTTGGCGAAGGGCGCATCTGCGCACGTCGGCCTACTTCCGCGAAGACCCGAGCCCGCACTACTTCACGACGCTGCAGGACTGGGAGGACGAAGCCGAGTACCGGCTGCTGGTGAGTGGCGACGGCACCGAGCGGCCTTACGACTAAGTGGATATCACTGGAGCACTTCGCGGCGTGGTCGTCGGAGCACGATTCATCTGAGCATCGAGAACTCTGTTCCCGAGAACACATCCCGGCGCGGCAGGTCGACTACACTACACAGCCGATTTTGGTTGGGCGGGGCACTTCACCATTGCGGGGTGACCAGCGTCGCACCACCCCTACCGCCGCTCACGGAATCGGGTTTCGCCTCTCCTGGATCGCGGAGTCGGCGAGTTCGAGAGACCGCCTGATACGATTCGCGACGTCGTTCAAGGGAGTCCCTGCGCATCGCTCTAGAATCGGAAGCAGTACGCGCTCGAACGCTGCGAAGTAGGTGGGGCCGTTTGTGGGCGCGAGTGTCGGCTCGACCACGCCTTCCTGCAAGATCTTGCGTGGCGGCCGCTTCGCGACCTCTTCCGGCGAAGGGATCCGGTGGCCGAGGCGGAACTTCATCTCGGACTCGAACACGCGGACATTCTTGCCGTGCTTAAAGTGGACGAGGGAGTTACGCGCCTCCACCACTTTCGCGAACGACTGGATCGGTTCACTACCCGCGTTGAATGGGGGTGTCGTTCTCAACAGGGTCGAGAGCTTGATCCACTTCTCGACGACGCTCTTCCGCTCCAACGACTTCTTGCCTGAACCGTCCCACTCCGCAGTCGTGACGAGCGGTTCCAGGAGGCGGTTGACGATGGCCTCCGCTGCCGTGCACACAGCGGTGAGCGCCACGAAGCCCTCCCACTCCGCAGCATCGGGCAGGACACAGTTGTGCGTCGCAGCCGCCTTCGCGTTCGCGAGCAGCCACAGCGGGAGTCTGCTGTCCTCCTCGACGGTGGCGACGGCGGTCACCTTCGTGTCGATGGACACCTGAAACCGACCATCGTCGTGCAGCACGACGCGCCCTCGACTCCTTCTGCGGCGAAGCGTTCTCAGGGGGCTGCTCATCAAGGCACCTCGTCCCGCCATCATCGCCCAGGGGGATGTCGTCCACCCGGCGCTCGGGGATGAAGGAGTTTGACGAGGCCATTAAGGACTCGTCCACCCCGTACAAGGCGCCGCTCGGCAAGGACACCATCGACAACGGACCTTGGGCGGTCTTCCTGCCCCAGCCGATGTCGTCGCCTCCTGGCCCGGCGTTCGCCCCTTCTCACCTGCCCCTGTGGCTACCAGAACAGCAAGCCATCGCCCATCTCCCGCCCTACACGCAGGACCCGCCGGTCGAACGCGGCTCCATCGACTCACGTGTCCGGCACACCGTATGGATGTACCAGCAAGGCCGGTTCAAGGGCGCGCCCATCGGGCTGACGGACCCCGCCGAACCGCTCCAGAGCGCTCTCGACCACAAATTGCCCGGGCTCGACCCGAGCGAGTGGCCCGTCATGTTCGTCCCGGTCTGGAACGGCTCTGGCGTTCGCAGTTGGTCCCTGGGCGCACTGCCGGTCGTGCGAACCTAGAGAGGTTCGACTCCGACGAACCGACGCTGGAACCACTCGACGAGCGTCACCGCCGCATGTAGTGCGGCCTCCGCCTCTGACTGTGAAACGTCGATAGGAACGCTTCGATCGCTCGCGTGACGGGCGTAATTGTTCGTCCAGACCAGTTGCATGAGCTGGACGACGGCATCAAGTGGGTCGGTGTCTCTAGCGTTTCGGAACACCGACGCGAATTTCCCAGTCGGTCGGTTCTTGAGGATTCCGATCGCTCGCCCGAGCGTCGCATTCTTGTCCTTCGGAACGATAATGGGGCACGCGACTGCTTCCACTGCTCGAACAGTCTTGTCGAACCCAGCAGTCGGGTTGGGATCGCGACCGTAAATGAGTCGCCACGCTTGAGAGATGAGGGTACCGGCGTTCGTGCCACTTTCGACGACGTTTGCAGCGACAGCGTGCGCCTCGGGAAGAACTCGGCGACTCAGGCCACACTGGTCAGGCGCTACTGTCCAGGCGGACCCGGCCGTCTCGAGAATAGATGCGAGTTTTCTCGAATCTACCCGCCGGATACCGAGCGCCCAGTCCAGGGCCTTGAGAAGAAGGTCGCGATCGGACCACGTCCTCGACTGCAACCACTGGATACGCATATCGACGTTGTCGCGCGGCCCCAGATCCACTTGTAGACGCAACGCAAGATCGTCCAACGCTGAGGGCAGGTAATCGCCGCCGCGTAGCGGTAGAGCGTGATCCAGAAACCACGACCAAAGAATGTGCGCGAGCCAATCGGGAACGCCCTCGACCGGAGCACCCTCCGGCATGCGCCCACCTGTCGCTGGGCTAACCGGCGTCCACTTCGCGTTCGTCATACTGGCTGGCCCGCGACGCCTCACTTCGCAACGGTCGCAGCACGCAGCGACTGTTCCGTTGGAGCGACGAGCTTCACGCCTTGCGACACCAAACACTCCTCGATCAGATCTACGACTGTCGAGGCCCTAAACACAATTCCCAGATTGATCAGTCTGTTCGAAACAACCGCTGGCACTTGCCCGGTCGGCAACGGGAGGAACTGCAACTTATTAACCTCTTGTTGCTGATGAACGGCCGCAATCACGCCCAGAAAGATGATTCGTGAGCCGATAGTGGTGCCGCCATTCCGATCTGCGTACGCTCCCTTGTTGAAGAGAAAGACCGGGCTACCACTCGACCCCGGGAACACCGACGCGTCCACCAGGAATTGCTTCTGTCCGAGGTAGTCGATCGCTACCGGTGTCGCTGTGATCCCCCGTCGAATCACTGGCAGGAAGTTGTGGGTGTCCCAGACGGGCGCGGGATACCCGACGAACACGACCTCTTCCAGCGCATCGAGCTGCGCGACCGTCTTCGAATCGAGCGTGAGGCTCTGGTCGACATGCTTCCAGAACGGCTTAACGCCCTTGACCTGAAGCGCCTGAAACAACTGACCGGCATCCCCGATCGCCAAGTCGACGTTGGGGTCTTTGCTCGCATACCAATATTTGTCAGCCCCCACCACCGTGAGTTCAAAAGGCTTCCCGAGCTGAACGGAGCCATCGTGGGCGGTGTGAAATGTGATGGTCGTGTCCTTCGCCCCGTCGACGACATGACGGTTCGTAACGATGAAAAGGCGCGCCTCGTCACCGTTCCGGTACGCGTAGAAGAATCCCGTTCCCGTGTGGAGCTCTTCCGGCTTGGATGACCAGTGGATCCGAACGGTCGTAAACAGCAGGTTCTCGGCGAGCGTCTCGACCTTCATCGTGTGCTCCGGCGGTTCGTCTCCATTCGCGGTCGCCACTACAGCAGCCGGGGCGGCGGGCGGTTGTTTGTCGCCCGGTGCAAACGCCAGCATCGTCGCGACTGAAGTCGCGATCGCGCACCGTCGTACCGTTCGGAGGATGCTGGTCCTCATACCCGTGCGGGGAGCAGAGCACGACCCCCTGACACGGCCCGACCCGTCGGTGCTTGCCGCCACAACCTTGCCTGGCGAGTGTACGGCCCGGCAGTGTACGCGCCGGCCGCGAGGCCGAAATCGGCCGGACGAGACAGCTGGCCGACCCCGAGGAGGGGGCCGTTCCCCGGAATCGCCCCAAAAGAGAACGGGCGGTTAGGTTTCCCTAACCGCCCGTCTTTATGGTGGACCCGACCGGGATCGAACCGGTGACCTTCTGAATGCCATTCAGACGCGCTCCCAGCTGCGCCACGGGCCCAAAGGTCTTCTATTTTCGTCGCGGGAACTCGGCCTCGAGCTCCGCGATCTCCTTCTCCTGCCCCGCGAGCTTCTCCTCGAGGAGTCGCACCGCGTCCAGGAACACCGTGAGCTCGCCGGGGACCTCCGCCCGACCCATCCGGACGAGCACCGCGAAGCGCTCGCCGAGCTCCCGAGAGGCCTGGTCCAGCGCTCGACGGGTAGCGGAGCGATCCAGCTTCCGCTTCCCGATCTGCGAGCGGAGGACGACCCGATCTCGCAGCGTCTCGAAGAACCTGACCGGCTGCACCTCTCGCCCCCCGCGGCCCTGGTGACCGCGAGGGAGCGCAGTCATTAGCGCGACGGCGCGGGCGGCGTCAAGGACGTCTTGACGCGTGACGCGCGGAGCCCGCCCGAGGCGGTGCGGGCGCCGGATTCACGCCGTGCCGCGGCGGCGTCACCTCGCGTCCGCGCCGCCCGGCGCGACCCTCCAGAACACGTCGATCCGCGGGCCCCCGGCGAGCGCTGCTCCGCCTCCCCGTGGCACCCCCGTTGCTACCCTGGGAGGCGAGGTGCCCATGCGCTCCCTCATCGCAGTGCTCGTCGCCGGACTGCTCTCCGCGCCCGCCCCCTCGTGGGCAGACGACCCGGCGCCCCCCCGCGCACGCCCTGCCCCGAGCCGCGCCGCCCC
>NZ_JALCZB010000061.1:0-26172 GCF_022690745.1 Anaeromyxobacter sp. SG64
CCCCAGGATCCCGCCGCGGGCGCGCGCGCCGCAACGGAGCACCTTGGGTCGGCGCGCTCGGTGGCGCGCGCCGCGCGGGCGTGCGCCGCTCCGCCCGGCGGGCGGGCCACCGTCGAGCGCGCGCGGCACGGGCGGGGAGCGGGGGGCACCGCGGTTCGTACGCAGGCCACCTCCGGAGCGCCCCGCCTCTCTGCGGCGCCGGGCAGGGTGCCGGACGTAGCATGAGGGTGCGGCGCCGGGGCCGCCGGTCTCGGCGCGGCAGGCGCTAGGCAGGCGGAGGTGACGCGATGCAGAAGCCCATCGAGATCGGCTGGCGGAACGTGACGCCCTCCCAGGCGGTGGCGACGCTCATCCAGTCCGAGGCGGCGCGACTCGAGCGCGCCTCGGACCGGATCGTCGGGTGCACGGTGAGGCTCGAGGCGCCGAGCCGGCATCACCGGCACAGCGGCGGCCAGTACCGGGTCCGGCTGGAGGTGTCGATCCCGCGCGGCAGGATCGTCGTGGGGCGCAATCCCCCCCTGGGCACGGATACGCACGAGGATCTCTACGCGGTGGTGAAGCAGGCCTTTCGCGAGGCGCGGCGGCAGCTCGAGGATCGCGTGCGGCGTCTCGACGGCCGCGTGAAGGCCCACGCGGCGGCTACGGAGGGGGTGGTGGTGCGCCTGTTCCCGGACGAGCACTACGGGTTCCTGCGCACGCCGGACGGGCGCGACGTCTACTTCCACGCGAACGCGGTGGTGCGCGGCCAGTTCCCGCGGCTCGAGGTCGGCCGCGGCGTCCGCTTCGTCGAGGAGAGCGGCGACGAGGGCCCGCAGGCGAGCACGGTGGACCCGCTCCCGGTCCGCCGCAGCGCGCCGGCGCACTGAAGCCGGCGCGGGCGGCGCGAAGGCGGGATCGGACGGGCGCCTCGAGGCGGCCCGGCGGCCGAGGGGGGCGCTCCCCTCTCGTTTTCGCGGCTGCGAGTTGCGCGACGCGGCCGTCCGCGCGAGATCTGGAGGCGGCGCGCCCCGTCGGGCGGCCGCGGAGAAACCATGCAGAGCCCTGCACCCTCCGGCCTCGCCCCCGGCTACCTCGTCGCCGCTCCCGCCCTCTCCGACCCGAACTTCGCGGGCTCGCTCGTGCTCATGGCCGAGCACCACGGCGAGGGGGCGCTCGGGTTCGTCGTGAATCGCCCCGGTCCGGTGACGGTCGCTGAGGTGCTCGCGAGCGTGGACGAGGACCTGCGCCGCGCTGCGGAGGCGCACGGCCGCGCCGACGCGCCGGTGCTCGTGGGCGGCCCGGTCCAGCCGGAGCGGCTCTGGATCCTCTTCCGGCCAGGGACCGTGGCGGCCGACGCCGAGGGCGCGGTGAAGGTCGGCGACGCCCTCTCCCTGGGCGGCTCGCGCGAGCTGCTGGAGGCGCTCGTGCGCGCTCCGGGCGCCGGCGATCCGTTCCTGCTCCTGCTCGGCTACTCCGGCTGGGCGCCGATGCAGGTCGAGCGGGAGGTGGCGGCCGGCGCGTGGGTGCCGCTCGAGCTCGACGGCAGCTCGCTCGTGTTCGACGTGCCGCTCGAGAAGCGCTGGGACACCGCGGTGCGCCGGCTCGGCCTGGAGCCGGGGGGATTCCTGGTCGGCGGCGGCGGGGCGTCGGCCTGACCCACGTGCGTCTCGAGGGGTACCCGGGATGCGCCTGGCCGTCTCCTTGACGGCCGACCGTCCGTTCAGTATCCATCTGTTCAGGTCCCGACGAAAGCGCCTGTCAGGGCGCGCTGCTAGGAGAGACCTCCACCGCGCAAGTCGCCGGGAGCGCTGAAGGCGCCCCCCGCAAGGAGACGAAAGAAATGGCCGTCGCACCGGAGAAGGAGAAGGCGATCGAGCTGGCCGTCTCGTCCATCGAGAAGGCCTTCGGGAAGGGCTCGATCATGCGCCTCGGCAACGAGGAGGCGCTCGTGAAGGACGTCCAGGCGGTCTCGACCGGCTCGGTCTCGCTCGACATCGCCCTCGGCGTCGGCGGGTTCCCGCGCGGCCGCATCATCGAGATCTACGGCCCGGAGTCCTCCGGCAAGACGACCCTCGCCCTCCACGCGGTGGCCGAGGCGCAGAAGAAGGGCGGCATCGCGGCGTTCGTCGACGCCGAGCACGCCCTCGACGTGGGCTACGCGCGGAGGCTGGGCGTCCGCACCGACGACCTCCTCATCTCGCAGCCCGACACCGGCGAGCAGGCCCTCGAGATCGCCGAGACGCTCGTCCGCTCCGGCGCCATCGACGTGCTCGTCGTCGACTCGGTCGCCGCGCTCGTGCCGAAGGCCGAGCTCGAGGGCGAGATGGGCGACGCGCACATGGGCGTGCAGGCGCGCCTCATGAGCCAGGCGCTCCGCAAGCTCACCGGCACGATCTCCAAGTCCTCCACCATCGTCATCTTCATCAACCAGATCCGCATGAAGATCGGGGTGATGTTCGGGAACCCGGAGACGACCACCGGCGGCAACGCGCTCAAGTTCTACGCCACGCAGCGGCTCGACATCCGCCGCATCGGCGCGATCAAGGACGGCGACCAGATCATCGGCAACCGCACCCGCGTGAAGGTGGTGAAGAACAAGGTCGCCCCTCCGTTCAAGGAGGTCGAGTTCGACATCATGTACGGCCAGGGGATCAGCCGCGAAGGCGACCTGCTCGACCTCGCCTCGAACGAGAACATCGTCGAGAAGAGCGGCACCTGGTTCAGCTTCGGCGGCGAGCGGATCGGCCAGGGCCGCGAGCAGGCGAAGGCGTTCCTCCGCGAGCACCCCGAGGTGCTGCAGCAGGTGGAGGGGAAGACCTTCGAGAAGTTCGGGATCCACCGCGGCCCGGTGGCGGTCCCCGCGCCGCCCCCCGAGGAGCCCGAGGAGAAGAAGGGCCGGGCCAAGTCGGCCCGCTGATCTTCCAGCCTTTTCACCGGCCGAGGGCCTCCGCCCCTCCCGCCTTTCCACCCGGGCGGGCGAGCGAGACCCGAACGAAGCGCGCTACACTCGCCGGCCCGGACGCCACGTGCCGAGACGGCTCACCGACAGACGGTGGCTGGGGAAGCTCCTCGACGAGGAGCTCCTCCGCCACGATCCTGACCAGGCCCGCGCCCGGCTCCCCGCCGAGGTGCGCGGCGCCGGCGCGTCTCCGCTCGATCTCGCGCCCGCGGCGAACCTGCTCGTCACCCGCTCGCTCAGGCGCCGGGTCGCGGTGGGGCGGCCCGGTGCCTCCGACGGCAGCCGCGCACCCGCGTCCTCTGCCGCGGACGCGTTCATCGAGGAGATCCGCGCGCACATCGGGCTCGCCCTCGATCTCGCGCTCCTGCGCGGCGATCCGTTCGTGCGCGCCCGCCGCCGTGCCGAGATCGCCGCGGCGCTCGCCGCCGCGGTCGGCGAGCACGCCGTCGCGATCGCCGCGGAGCCCGAGCAGCCAGGCGGCGCGAGCGATCGCGCCGTGGATCGAGCCGCCCGCGCCGCGGCGGAGGCGCTCCATGCGCGCTTCTACCCGCCCGGCGATCCGGCGCACGCGCTGCCCCTCCACGCCGGGGCCGTGGCCGTGCTGCGCCGCCGGCTCGCGCGCGTCGTCTGCGGGTACCACCGGGACGGGCGCCTCGTGGCCGAAGCCCTCGCGCGCCACGGCGCCTACGCCGTGCGCGAGTCGGCCCTCCTCGCGGAGGCGCTCGCCGGCCTCCTCGGCGCGGCGGGCCTCTCGGGCGCGCCGGCCCAGGCCGTGCGCCACCGGCAGATCGCGCGCCTCGGCCTCGACCGCGCGGCGACCCGGGAGACGCGCCACGCGATCACCTCGCCCCGGTCGCCCGAGGCCCTCGCCGAGGCCACGCCGGAGCGCGTGCGCGGGTTCCTCCTCGAGCAGCTCCGGCTCGCCCAGCTCGGGCTGAAGCTCGTGCACGACGCGCCGGCAGCGTGGGTCGAGTCGTTCGCGCGCGCCGCCCGGCTCGACGCGCAGGTCATCGCGGCCGCGGAGATCGAGGCCGCCGCGCAGCACGCCGATCACGCGGACTGGCTCGAGGCGCTCGGCGACGGCGGCAGCTCGGGCTGGCACGTGTTCACGGCCGACCTCGACGCCGCCACCGACGTGGTGGTGGAGCGCGTCTCCACGGCCGTCACCGACAACCTCGACGCCCTCGTCACGGAGATCCGCGAGACCGGCGAGCTCGGGCAGCTCCTCGCGAAGGCGGCGGCGGGGAACGCCCTCACGCAGGACGAGAAGCGCAAGGTGAAGGCGCAGCTCGTCGATCTCGCGAAGGCCGTGCCCGCCCTCGCGATCTTCGCCGCGCCCGGAGGGATGCTGCTCCTCCCGCTCGTCGCGAAGCTCCTGCCCTTCAGCCTCCTGCCGAGCTCCTGGGAGCGCCCGGGCGCCTCGAAGCGGAAGCGGGCGGCGAGGTAGGGCTGCGCACGGCCGTCGGTCCCGATGGCCGCGGCCCGTCGCCGCAGGGCGGGCCCGTGCTCCAGGTCGTCGGAAGCGCCCGGCGGTGAGGCCCTGGAGACGAGCCGGGCGCGATCGCCGAGGCGACCGCGCCCGGAGTGAACCGCGGCTCGCTGCTACCGCGCCGCGCGTCGGAGCCGCGTCGCGAGCCGCAGCGCGTCCTCGTTCACGCCGGCGGTGAGGGTCCGGCCGCGATCGTGCGAGATCATGCCGTCGATCTTCGCCGCGAGGTCCGCGCCCGCCGCTCCGAGCGGCTCGCGGGAGGCGATCCAGCCGAGGCCCAGCACGGCGTGGTAGCGCGCGGCGAGGTCGGCGTCCTGCTCGACCGGGCGCACGAGCGCGTCGGCGAGCGCCGCGGCCTGCTTCGCGCCGCCCGCGCGCCCCACCTCGAGCGCCGCGCGATCGCGCACCGCCGCGCTGGGATCCGCGAGCTTGCCCGTCCAGCAGCTCGCGTCCCCGCCGCAGGCGGCGGCGGCGTCGAGCCGCGCGAGCATGCCCTTGAACGCGGCCTCGCGCCCGGCGTCGCAGCCCGCGGCGCAGACGCGCTGCGCCGCCGCCTCCACGACCGAACGCTCGGAGGCGCCGCCGAGGCGGGAGAGCGTGGCGAGCGCGGCGTCGCGGAGCCGCGCGTCCTGCGAGGACGCCGCGCTGCGGAGCGCCGGGACCGCGCCGGCGTCGCCGATGCGGGAGAGCGCGTCGCAGTAGCGGTCGCGCACGTCCGGGTCGCGCTCGCGCGCGACGAGGTCCGCGAGGGGGCGGACCGCCTCGCGGGCGCGCATGCGCCCGAGCGACTCGGCGGCGAAGACGCGCACGTAGAGCGCGAGGCGGGGGTCCGCGTCCTGGTAGGAGAGCTTCTGCACGAGCGCCGGGACCGCCTCTGCGCCCGCGACGTCGCCGAGGAGCTGCGCAGACTTGGCGTAGAGCGCGCCCTGCACGACGCCGCGCTGACGTGCCCAGCCGGCGAGCTCGGCGTCGCGGCCCTCCAGGACCGCGATGAGGGGGGCCGCCATGGGCGGACCGATCTGGTAGGCCGCGAACGCCGCCTCCGGGAAGAAGGACACGCCCGGCCGCTCGTCGAAGAGCATGCGGAGCACGGCCTTGCCGGCGCGCGGATCGGCGATGGAGCCGAGCGCGAGGAGCGCCTTCTTGGCGGTGAACGGCTCGACGCCATCGCCGGTGGCGATCTTGACGAGCGTGTCCACCGCCGAGGGATCGCCGATGCGGCCGAGCGCGTCCACCGCGGCGACCTGCGTGTACCCGTCGGACGAGGCCGTGAGCTGCTTCAGCGCCGGGACGGCCTCGCGCGCGCGCAGCGCGCCGAGCGCCTCGGCGATCCGCCGGTTCGCGTCGACCGTGTCGCGATCCTTGGGCGCCGGATCGAGGGCGGCGAGGAGGGGCGCGGCGGCGCGCGAGTCGCCGATCTCGCCGAGCGCCACGGCCGCCTCGGCGCGGGCGCGCGGCGCCTGCGCGAGGACCTCCACGAGGTACGGCACGGCGGCGGCCCGATCGCCGGGCGCCTTGCGGACGTGGGAGAGCGCGTCGAGCTTCTCGTCGAGCCGGCTGCGGCTCGCGGCGCGCTTCGCCCAACCGGCGGGATCGCTGGGGCTCCCGCACGCGGCGAGGAGGAGGCAGGCGGCTACGGCGGGGAGGGTTCGCATGTGGGGACCTCTCTGGCTAGGGCGCGGCGTGCCGCTGCGGCGCAGGGACGGCGAGCGGCGTGGGCTCGGGATCGTCGAGGGCGAGGGCGCTGCGCCGCTCGCGCGCGGCGGCGGCGAGCGCCTCGATGGCGGGGGCGAGCTCCGGCGAGCGCACCGCGGCGGCGCGCATCCGCGCGAGGGCGTCCTCGAGGACCGCCGCGTGCCGCGCCTCGCGCGCCTTCATCCGCTCGACGGCCTCGATGAAGGTCCGGAAGAAGGCCTTGAGCTCGTCGCTCCTGCGGAGGGTGCGCATCTGCGGGAACCGACCCTCGGAGAGGACGCGCAGGTAGTGGCCCATCACGAAGATGGGGCCGGCGACGCGGTGGGTGATGACGACGCCGAGCAGCCCGAGGGAGCCGGCGAGGAGCAGCGCGATCGCGGCGAACGCCCAGAGGAGCACGCGGTCGCTGCGCGCCACGAGGGCGCGGGTCTCCGGATCGGCGGCGACGAGCGCGGTCACCTGCGCGTGGACCTGGTGGAGCCACAGCCCGAACACGACCGCGACGAGCAGCCCGGCGCCTGCCATGAGGAGCGCGTACTTGAGCTGGAAGCCGCGGTCGACGAGGACCTGCCGCCGCTTCACGGCTGCGCCGGGCGCGTCGGCTGCGGCGGATGCCTCGGCCATGCGATGCTCCCTCCGGCCCCGCGACGCCGGGCCCCCGCGATTCTATCGTTTGCCCCTCGCACCGCAACGACGCCGTCGCACGGGAGGTGACGATGCAGGTTCCACGCCCACTCGCCTCCACGTGTGGGGACATCTACCGAACCGCCGTCGCGCAGCTCGGCGCGGCGCGTCGCGTCGCCGAGGCGCTCGCGGAGGAGCCGCTCCCCGCGGGCCCCGTGCGCGTGCTCGCCCTCGGAAAGGCCGCGACGCCGATGATCGAGGCCGCCCTCGCCGTGCTGGGGTCGCGCGCGTCGGACCCGCTCTGCGTCCACCCCGAGGGCACGCGGGCGCCGGCGGGCGTGCGCACCATCGCGGCCGGCCACCCGCGCCCGACGCGCGGCTCGCTCGAGGCCGGCGAGGCCATCGCCGCCTGGGCCGACGCGAACGGCGGGTCGGCCGCGCTCGTGCTCCTCTCGGGCGGCGGCAGCGCGCTCGCCGTGGCCCCGCCGGCGGGGATCTCCCTCGACGACAAGGCGGACGCGCTCGCGGCCGTGATGCGCGCCGGCGCGACGATCCAGGAGCTGAACGCCGTCCGGAAGCACCTCTCCGCGCTGAAGGGCGGCCGCCTCGGCGCGCGGCTCGCGCCCGCGCCGGTGCGCGTGCTCGTCCTCTCCGACGTGCCGGGCGACGACCTCTCCACGATCGCGTCCGGGCCGCTCGTGCCCGATCCGACCACCTGGGCCGACGTCGAGAGGATCCTCGCCCGCACCGGCGCCCGCGCCGCCCTGCCCGCCTCTGTGCGCGCGTTCGTGGATGAAGAGTCGGCGGCGGCCCGCGAGACGCCGAAGCCGGGCGACCCGCGCTTCGCGGCGATCGCGCACCGCCTCCTCGCCGGCCCGGGGGATCTCGCCCGCGCCGCCGCCGAGGTTGCTCGCGGGCGGGGGCTCGACGCGGAGGCGGATCCCGCGCCGCTCGTGGGCGACGTCGCGGAGGTGGCGGCGCGGCTCGGCGCGTGGGCGCGCGCGAACGCGGGCCAGGGCCGGCGGCTCCTCGCGCTGGGCGGCGAGCCGACCATCCACGTCCCGCCCTCCGCCGCCAACCCCGACGGAGGCCGCGCGCAGGCGCTCGCGCTGCTCGCGGCGAAGGAGATCGCCGGGCTGCGCGCCGCCGTCCTGGCCGCGGGCTCCGACGGGCGCGACGGTCCGACCGAGCACGCGGGCGCGGTCGTGGACGGCGAGACCGCGGGACAGGCGGCCCGGGCCGGGATCGATCTCGACGCGGCGCTCGCCGAGGCGCGCTCCGGCCCCGCCTGCGCCGCGCTCGGCGCCGCCATCCCGCGCTTCGAGACGGGGACGCACGTGTGCGATCTGGTGATGGTGGCGGTCGAGTGACCCCGACCCGACCGCGACCTTCGTTCGCCCCGATAGACCCCGACCTCGACCCCGCCTATACAGACCCCCTCATGCGCATCGTCTTCATGGGCACTCCCGCCTTCGCCGTACCCCCGCTCGACGCGCTCGCGCGCGCCGGGCACGAGATCGCGGCGGTGGTGGCGCAGCCGGATCGCCCGGCCGGCCGCGGGCAGGCGCTGCGCGAGCCGGCGACGAAGGCGTGGGCGCGCGAGCACGGCGTCCCGGTGCTGCAGCCGGTGAAGGTCCGCGACGGCTCTCTCGCGCGCGAGCTCGCGCAGCTCCGCCCGGACCTCCTGGCCGTCGCGGCGTACGGGCGGATCCTGGGCCGCGATCTCCTCGAGCTCGCGCCGCACGGCGCGCTCAACGTGCACGGGTCGCTCCTGCCGAAGTACCGCGGCGCTGCGCCCATCCAGTGGGCGATCGCCGAGGGCGAGGCGGAGACGGGCGTCTCGATCATGCAGATGGACGAGGGGCTCGACACGGGCGACGTGCTCCTCCAGCGCGTCCTCCCCATCGGCCCCGACGACACCTCCGAGACGCTCGCGCCGAGGCTCGCCGCGCTGGGCGGCGAGGCGCTCGTCGCGGCGCTCGCGCTCCTCGCCGCGGGCGAGCTCGTTCCGGTGAGACAGGACGGGACGCGCGCCACCCTCGCGCGGATCCTCGAGAAGGAGGACGGGCGGGTGGACTGGACGGTCCGCGCCCGGCGCATCCGCGACCGGCTGCGGGCGTTCACGCCCTGGCCCGGGGCGACGACCACGCTCGAGGGACGGTCCGTGAAGCTGCTCGAGGTCGTCGAGGATCCCGCCGCCGCGGCGGCGGCGCCGGACGCCCCCGGGGCGGCCGCGGTCGTGCCGGGGCGCGGCGTCGCGGTGCGCTGCGGCGAGGGGACCGCGCTCCTCGTCACCCGGCTGCAGCCCGAGGGGAAGCCCCCGCAGGCCGCGGTCGACTTCGCGAACGGCCTGCGCCGTCGCACCTTCACGTTCGGCACATGACGACCGCACGCCAGATCGCCTTCGAGGTCCTGCGCCGCGTGGACGAGGGCGGCGCCTACGCGTCGCGCGCGCTCGACGCGGCGCTCGCGGGCGCCGGCGCGCTCGACCCGCGCGAGGCCGGCCTCGCGACCGAGCTCGTCTACGGCACGCTCCGCCGCGCGCTCGCCATCGACGGCGCGCTCGCGCCGCACTCGCGGCGCCCGGTGGACGCGCTCGATCCCGCCGCGCGCGTCGCGCTCCGGCTCGGCGCCTACCAGCTCCTCTTCCTCAGGAAGCCGGCCCACGCGGCCGTCGGCGAGACCGTCTCGCTCGTGAAGGCGGTAGACCACGGGCGCGCCTCGGGCTACGTGAACGCCGTGCTGCGCTCCCTCGCGCGCGCGTCGACCCTGCCCGAGCCGCCCGCCCTCGCGGTCGATCCGGTGGGGCACGTCGCGGTGGCCGAGGCGCTGCCCCGCTGGCTCGCGGAGGAGTGGGTCTCCTGGCTCGGACCGGAGGAGGCGCTCGCGCTCGCGCGCGGCATGAACCAGCCGGCCGCGCTCACGGTGCGCTCGCCGGATCGCGACGCCCTGCTCGCGCGGGCCCGGGCGGCCGGCCTCGCCGCCGAGCCCACGCCCCGCTCGCCGGACGGGATCGTCCTCGCGGGGGCCTCGGTCGCCGCGCTGGCGCGGGCCGCGGGCGGGCTCGCCTTCCAGGTGCAGGACGAGGCCGCTCAGCTCGTCACCCTCTACGCGGCGGGCGCGCTCCGCGGGACGCGCGCGCGCGTGCTCGACGCCTGCGCCGCCCCCGGCGGGAAGGCGTTCCACCTCGCCGAGCTGCTCGCGCCCGGCGCCGAGGTCGTCGCGGTGGAGCTCCACCCGCGCAAGGCGGAGGAGCTCGCCCGCGAGGCGGCGCGCCGCGGCCTCACCGGCGTCCGGGTGATCTGCGCCGACGCAGCTCGCCCCATCCCGGGCCTCGAGCCCGAGAGCTTCGACGCCGTGCTCGTGGACGCGCCCTGCGCCGGCCTCGGCACCCTCCGGCGCCACCCGGAGCTGAAGCTGCGGCGGACGCCCGCCGATCTCACCCGGATGGCCGAGCTCCAGGCGGCCGTGCTGGCGAGCACCGCGCGCTACGCTCGACGGGGCGCGCCGGTGACCTACTCGATCTGCTCGCTCTCGCGCGCCGAGGGCCCGGACGTGGTCGCGGGCGCGCTGCGCGCAGGCTTCGCCCGCGCCGCGGGCGGCGCGGTGCCGGCGGACGTGCTCACGCCCGACGGCGACCTGCTCACCGTGCCCCATCGCCACGGGACCGACGGCTTCTACGCGGCACGGCTCGTACGGTGAGTTCGGGGTCCGCGCCGCGGACCTTCGCCGCCCCGCGCCGCGGCCCACGCGCCGGCCGGTCTCGCGTAGACTGTTCGCCCCATGCCCCTGCCGATCCGCATCGCCCCCTCGATCCTCTCCGCCGACTTCGGCCGCCTCGCCGAGGAGGTGCGCGCGATCGAGGCGGCGGGCGCGGACGTCGTGCACGTGGACGTGATGGACGGCCGGTTCGTGCCGAACATCACCATCGGGCCGCTCGTGGTCGAGGCGGTCCGGAAGGTGACGAAGCTGCCGATCGACGCGCACCTCATGATCGTCGAGCCGGAGCGCTACGTGGAGGCGTTCGCCCGGGCGGGCGCCGACCTCGTCTCCGTCCACGCCGAGGTGTCCCCGCACCTGCACCGCACGCTGCAGGCGATCCGCGCCGCCGGCGCGCGGCCCGCCGTCGCGCTCAACCCCTCGACGCCGCTCTCCGCGATCGAGTGGGTGATCGGCGACTGCGAGATGGTGCTCGTCATGACCGTGAACCCCGGGTTCGGAGGCCAGCGCTACATCGACGCGTGCACCGACAAGATCCGCCAGCTCCGGGCGCTCGCCGACGCGCGCAACCCGGCGCTGGAGATCGAGGTGGACGGCGGGGTGAAGCCCGAGACGGCGGCCCTCGTCGCGGGCGCGGGCGCGAACGTCCTCGTCGCGGGGACCGCCGTGTTCGGCGCCCCCGACTACCGGGCCGCCATCGACGCGATCCGCGCCGGCGCGGAGGGTGCGCGCGCGGCCGGTGGCCGGAGGTGAACGTCGCCGCGGCCATCGCCGCGTCGGCGGCGCTCGTCGCGGTGCTCGCCGGCGCGCTCTCGCGCCGGCTCTCGCTCGCGCCCGGCTGGCGCGATCAGCACCGCTTCTCGCTCGTCGCGTTCTCCGCGGCGGCCTACGCGGTGTGCAACCTCGCGACGACGCTCGGGCTCCCCGATCCGATCGTCACGCTCACCTCGCGGTTCCAGGTGGCGAGCGCGCTCGTGCACTTCTGGGCCTGGTTCGGCTACTCCGAGACGTTCGCCGGCCTGAAGCCCGGCCGGTGGCAGCACGCGGCGAGCCGGGCGTTCCTCCTGCTCGCCGCCCTCGCGCTCATCCCCGGCGTGGTCTTCACGTACGACGTCGTCAGCCACGAGGTGCCGGCGTTCGGCGCCGTCTACCGGGACGCCCTCCCGACCACGTTCGGCTACGCCGTCTTCGCCGTCCTCCTCGGCGCCTCGCTCGTCACCTGGTGGCGCTTCGTGCGCGCCTGGCGCGCCGGCATCCGGCACGCCGGCGTCCACGCCGCCGCCTTCGGGACCCTGATCCTCTTCGGCCTCAACGACGCGTTCGCGACGACGGGCCGGTTCCCGACGCCGTACCTCCTCGACACCGGCTTCATCGTGCCGATCGTCGCGGTCTACTGGACGATCACCGTGCGCTTCTCCGACAACGCCCGCGCGCTGCAGTCGATGCGCGCGCGGCTCGAGGAGCTCGTCGACACCCGCACGCACGCGCTCGCGGAGGCCCAGGCCGCGCTGCACCAGTCCGAGAAGCTCGCGGCCCTGGGCCGGTTCGCGACCGCGGTCGCCCACGAGATCCGCGACCCGGCCGCGGTGATCACGACGAACCTGCGCCTGCTCGAGGACGGGCTGCGGCGCGCGGACGGCTCGGGCCACGAGGGTCGCGACGCCATCGCGGACGCGCTCGCGGCGCTCGAGCGGCTCGGCACGCTCGTCCGCGCGCTCGCCGACGCGGGCGGGGCCGCCGCCGCGGAGCCTGGCGGCCGCGCCGTCGTCGCCGACGTGGTGCGGGCGAGCGTGTCCCACGCCCGCATCCGCGCGGGCGACCGGATCCGGATCCTCGAGGAGATCCCGGCCGGCCTCTCCGTGCGCGCGCGGCCGGAGAGCGTCGCGCACGTGCTCGGCAACCTGCTCGCGAACGCCGCCGACGCGGTGCCGGAGGGGCGCGCCGGCCGCGTCGAGGTGCGCGCGGAGCGGCGAGGGGGCGCCGTGCGGATCACCGTCTCCGACGACGGGGCCGGCATGCCGCCCGACGTCCTCCGCCGCGCGTTCGAGCCGTTCTTCTCGACCAAGCGCGACGGGCGCGGGCGCGGGCTCGGGCTCGCCATCTCGCGGGGCGTGGTGGAGGGGAGCGGCGGCGCGCTCTGGCTCGAGAGCGAGCCGGGCAAGGGCACGCGCGCCGTGCTGGAGCTGCCGGAGCTCGGCGGCTGATCGACCGATCCGACGCGGGCCGCGCCTTCACGGCCCGCCCGCGACCCGGGGGCCGGTCAGTCCTCGACCGCCTCCACGCGGACGCGGGCGAGGCCGCGGTCGACGATCCCGAGCTTGCGCGCCGCCGCCATCGAGAGGTCGACCACCCGCCCGCGCTTGAACGGCCCGCGGTCGGTGACGGTGACGACGACGCTCCGCCCGTTCTCGAGATCGGTGACCTTGAGGCGCGCGCCGAACGGCGCCCGGGGGTGCGCGCAGGTCATGGCGTGCATGTCGTAGCGCGCCCCGCTCGCGGTGCGCCGGCCGTGGAACTTCCTCGCGTAGAAGCTCGCGAGGCCGACCTCGCCCTCCTCGCCCGCGGGCGCGGCCGAGGACGGGCGCGGCGACTCCTCGGGCTCCGAGCGACGCGGGGCGTGGGTGCAGGCGGCGAGGGCGGCGAGGAGCACGGCGACCGGCGCGACCCGGCCGAGCGTGCGCGGGCGCCGAGCGCTCACGGCCGCGCCCTCCGCCGGAAGGTGCGCGCGACCTCCGGGTGACTCGCGAGCAGCGTGAGCGCCTGGTCGAGCAGGGTGCGCCCCGGCTCCATCTTGAACCAGGTGGAGGCCCCGGACGGATGCGGGAGCGGGATGACGTCGACGTCCACCCCGTGGAACTGCGTCCTGAGCGTGCGTCCGACCACGGCCGCGATGGGCTCCGTGTGGCCGAGCACCTCCTGGATGGCGAGCCGGCCGACCGGAATGACGAGTCGCGGCGCGAGGATCTCCACCTCTCGGGCGACGAAGCCCCGCCACAGCGCGCACTCGTCGGGCGTGGGGACCCTGTCCCCTCCGCCCTTCGTCTTGCCGGGAAAGCAGCGCACCACGGCGCTGATGTAGACGCGCGCCCGCACCGTCTCCTCGTCGGCGCCGGTCGCGCGCTCGAGCCAGCGGAAGAGCGTCTTGCCCGCCGTCCACGCGAAGGGGCGGCCGAACCGCGCCTCGTGCGGGCCGGGCGCCTGACCGATGAGGAAGATGCGGCTCGCCACGGCCGGGCCGTGCACGGGCGGACCGAAGCCGCGCGGCTGGAACGCCTGGATGTCGCGGTGCACCGCCGCGAGCGCGGCGGCGGCAGCGGCGCGCCCCGCGCTCAGCGCCACGGCTCCTCGCGCACGGAGTGGATCCAGCCCTCCGAGCGCGGCACGTTCGACGGGACGCCCTGGAACCCGTCCTCCCACGCGGCCGCGGCGCCGGTGGCGGCGAGGACCGCGTCGAGGTGGTCGCCGCGGCCGTCCTCGACGACCTGCGCGGCCTGCTCCATCTCGAACTCCAGCTTCGAGGCGCTGCGGAGGGTGCGGAGGATCGCCGCGCGGGTCGAGGCGCGAGAGATGCCGTCGCGGTCGTCGTCGCGGTAGGCGCAGACGCCGCAGACGACGCGGGCGACGTGCGCGGGCCGCACCTCCGCCACGGCGGGCTTGCCGGTCTGCGGCGGATCCCAGGGGAGGAAGCTCGCCTGGACCTGGGCGAGCGTGCACAGCCCGAAGAACGTCTGGCGGTAGCTGCGCGCGCTCGTCGGCGCCCCGACCTCTGCGCGGTAGCAGTCGGTCGCGCGCGGGCGATCCTTGCCGAGCTCGTCCCGGAACTTCGCCGCGCCCTCGGTGAAGTCGCCTCCCGGACCGACGAACCGCTCGTGGAGGTTCCGGCCGAGCACCGCCGGCCCGCGGATGGCCTGGCGCAGGAGCCCGAGCTGGCGGAGGTGGGTCTCCGAGAGCGACAGGGCGAAGTCCACGCCGAGGACGAGGCGCCCCTCGGCCCACTTCGCCTCCTCCGCGACCCAGGCGGCGAAGCGCGCGTGCACGTCGCGCCGGCCCGGCGCGTCGGTGAACGGACGCCACAGCCGCGTGAGCCTGGTCTTCGTCCGGCCGCACTCGATCTTGGCGGCGAGGATCTGGTTGCCCGCGCCCTCGACGCCGCTCCAGCGGAGGCCGATGACGACCCCGCGATCCGGCAGCGAGAACGAGGGCGGGCGCGCGCGGCCGAACACCGCCGCGGCAGAGCTGCTCGTGCCCTCGTTCTCCGACATCTTCCTGGACTCTCCGGCGCACGCGGCGCGACCGGTGCGTTTACCTTTCGCTTGCCATGAGTGTCAACGGCGCACCCCGGATCACCCCGGCGCGAGTCTCGATTGGGGCCACCTCGCGTACCCGGGTTCCCGGACGGGATCCCGCTGCCTAATGTGCAGCCGAACGTGGCTTCCCCCGCCCGCATCCTCGTCGTCGAGGACGACACCGCGATCCGGCAGACGCTCGCGGAGCTGCTCCAGGACGAAGGCTTCGAGGTCTCCTGCGCCGCGAACGGCGCCGAGGCGCTCGCGCACCTCACCCGCTCCGCTGCACCGAGCGTCATCCTGCTCGACCTCACCATGCCGGTGATGGACGGCTGGACGTTCCGCTCCGCCCAGCGCGAGGACCCGCGCATCGCAGGCATCCCCACGGTGGTGGTGTCGGCGAACCACGCCGCGGACCGGCGCGCCGTCGCAGGGCTCGGCGCGGCCGCGTTCCTCGCGAAGCCGTTCGATCTGGACTCGCTCATCGACACGATCCACAGGCTGTGCTGAGGCTGCGACCGGTGGTGCCGCCCGGCTCGTGAAGTCGCCGATGGCCCCGCTCCTCGACCGCGCGATCGACGGGTTCGCGATGTGGACGGAGGATCGCCGCGTACGTCCGGCGGTCGGCTTCCGCGCGGCCCCCGGCGTGCCGCTCGACTGCTTCGGGCCGCTGCCGGTGCTCCCCGCGGCGCCGCCGCGGGAGGGGGACTGGCTCGCGGAGTCGCCGCGCCCCGCCCCGGGCGACGACAGGATGGCCGTGCACGCGCGCGCCGCGCGCGGTGCCCGGCGGGGAACCGCCATCCTGGTGCCGCCGTGGAAGGTGCCGCGGCTCGCCGTCGTCGCCGGGTACGCGCGGCTCCTCGCGCGCGCGGGCCTCGACGTCTGGACGCTCGTGCCGCCGCGCCACCTGCAGCGCTCGCCTCCGGGCACGCGCAGCGGCGAGGGCTTCGTCTCGCCCGACCTCCCCGCGCTGCGCGGGGCGTTCGAGCAGCTCGTGCTCGAGATCAGGGTCCTCACGGCGCTCGCCCGCGCTCGCGGGGAGGGATCGGTCGGGGTGGTGGGGCTCTCCCTCGGCGCGCTCGCCGCCGCCCTCGCCGCGACCGCGCCCGAGCCGCTCGACTTCGCGGCGCTCGTCGCGCCTCCGGCGGATCTGGCGGCGGTGTTCGCGGGCACCCGCATCGGCCGGCGCTACCTCGCCCTCGCGCGCCGCGCCGGCGCGCCGGCGCCCCCGCCCGACGCGCTCTCCCGCATGCTCGCGCCCTTCCGCGCGGACGCGCGCCGGCCGACCGCGCGGCGCGTGCTCGTGGCGGTGGGACGGGAGGATCGGATCGCGCTCAGCGCGGGCGCGCTCGGGCTCGCGGCGGCCTGGGGAGCGACCGCGCGGAGCTACCCGCGCGGCCACCTCACCCTGATCTTCGCCTGCCGCGCGCTGCGGCGCGATCTCGCCCGCTTCGTCGCGGGCGCGGACCTTTGACTACTTCGCCGGGCAGGCGTCGCGCGCGGCCTTCACCGCGTCGAAGAACTCCGCCGGGACGACGCCGCCGCGCACGACCGGCCACGACCGCTCCATCGCCTGGCGCCACGGGGCGGCGTCGACCTTCACGACCTGCAGGCCCTGCTTCTGCATGGCGCCGACGGCGTCGGCGTTGAGGCGGCGAACCTCGACGTCGACCTTCTGCCCGAGCTCCTTCGCGATCTGGAGCAGCTTCGGCCGGAGGTCCGCCGGGATCTTCTCCCACGCGTCCTTCCGCACGAGGGTCGCCCCCATCATGTAGGACCAGGACACGTCCATCATGTTGTTCGCCTTCTCGAACAGGCGCGCGGTGAGGACGTAGAGGGGGACGTTCGGGACGCAGTTGATCATCCCGGTCTGGAGCGACGGGTACATGTCGTTCGCGGAGAGCACGACCGGCTGCATCCCGGCCGCCCGGAACGCCTCGACGCTCTTGGGATCGCCCTCCCACGCCCAGATCTTCGCCCGGCTCATCTCGGCGGGGGTCTTGAACGGCGAGTCGCAGAACAGGTGGATCGCCCCGATCCGGCTCCACTGCAGCGCGATGAGGCCGCGCTTCTCGAGCGCCTGCTCCACGCGGGGGCGCACCTTGTCGAAGGCGCACTCCATCTGCCCCTCGCTCTGGAACAGGAACGGCACGCTCAGCGCCTGGGGCTCGGGGATGACGTCGTGCATGCCGACGTTCGAGATGGCGGCCGCCTGGAGCTGGCCGATCCCCATCTTGCGGACCATGTCGCCCTCGGACCCTTGGGCGCCGCCTGCGTAGATGCGGAGCTTCACCTTCCCGCCCGACGCCTGCTCCCACTTCTGGGCCATCTCGCGGAGGAGGTCGTGCCAGGTGGAGCCCTGCGGCGCGAGCGTGCCGAGCTTCAGCGTCACGGTCTGCGCGCGGGCGGCGGTGGCGAGCGCCGCGAGCAGCGCGGCGAGGAGCAGCTTCTTCACGGGGATCTCCTTGGGGATCAGAGGAACAGGTCTTCGACGTGGTCGAGCAGGACGCGCGCGCGCCGCTGCGCGAGGATGTTCGCGAGCCGGTACTTCGGCACTTCCTCGGCGTTCGCCCGCAGGACCTCCTCGAGCTCGCGCTCGAACGCGGCCCGGTCCTGCTGCTTCACCAGGGTTCCCTCTGCATAAGCGACGCGCGGGCCCAGCTTCTTGTTCAACGAGAGCTCGAGCGCGCGGTCGAGGTGCGCCTTCGCGCGCGCCGGGCCGCCGCCCTCGTGCTCGCCGCGGGCGGCGTCCAGCGAGACGAAGTACTCGTGCAGCGCCCCCTCCCCCCAGCGCTCGTCGAGCGCGAGCGCCCGCTCCATCATGGCGACCGGGATCGGGAGCTCGGCCACGAGCGCCATGTCTCCCTTGCCGTTCGCGATGGCGAGCGTCCAGGCGGACGCCGTCCAGTAGAGCGCCTCCACGTCCCGCTTCTCGGCGCGCTTCAGCGCCTTGGCGAGATCCCGCCCCTCGCGGAGCTGCGCCGAGAGGTGCTCGTGCCGCTCTTCGAGCGCCCTCAGGCCGTAGTCGCGCGCGCGGAGGTACAGCTTGCGCGCCCGCTCCCGGCCGGCGCGGGCCGCGTCGAGGTTGCCGTCGAGGTCCGCGCGATCGGCGTCCGACTGGACGAACGCGTACGCATACTGGGTGAAGTTGCCCGCCAGGGCCCGGAGCAGGCCCTCGTGCTCCGGGTTCTCGGAGAGGAGCCCCTCCATCGTCTTGAGGCCGAAGGGCACGGCCTCGCGGACGAGCTCGGGATCGTCGTCCGACCCGTAGGCGGAGCCGCTCTGGGCCACGGCGTCGGAGACGAACGACATGGCGGTGCTGCGACAGCCGGTGAGGGACGCAGCGGTGACGGAGAGTGCAGTGACGAGCAGGAGTCGCTTCACGGGAAAGGGCGCGGCTGAGGGGAGTTCGTGGTAGTCATATTTGCCCCTCCCTGACGGGTCAATCGACTTTCTCGTGACCGCCCCATCCACGCTCCCTCCCGACTCCGAGGTCGCTCCCGCCCGCGCCGCCGGCACGCGGCTCGAGCGCGGCCTGCTCGCCTTCTTCCTCCTCGCGATGGTCGCCCTCCCCGCGGCCTCGACGGTCTCGCGCCGCTTCACCGGGCGCGAGCTGCCGGGCTCCGCGGTGCTCGCGCAGCACATCACGCTGTGGGTCGGCTTCCTCGGCGCGCTGCTCGCCACCGCGTCCGGCCACCACCTCGCCCTCTCGACCATCGAGCTCGTCCCCGCGGGACGCCCGCGGCGGATGGCACGGTTCTTCACCCAGGCCGTGTCGGCGGCCGCCTGCGCGCTCCTCGCGTGGGCGTCGGCCCGGCTCGTGGCCGTCGAGTGGAGGGGCTTCGGGACGGTGGCGTTCGGCATCCGCGTGGCGTGGAGCGAGCTCGTGATGCCGATCGGCTTCGGCTTCATGGCGCTCCGCTTCGCCTGGCGCGCCGGCGACGGGGCCGGCGCGGAGCGCTGGGCGACCCGCGCCGCGGCCTTCGCCCTCGCCGCCTCCGCCTTCGTGCTCGGCGCGGTCGAGCCCGGGCCGACGCTCGTCTGGATCCTCCTCGCGATCGTGCTCGCGGCGTTCCTGCTCGGCGCGCCGGTCTTCGTCGCGATGAGCGGCGTCGCGATGGCCCTGTTCTTCCGCGACGGGGGCTCCGAGGCGATCGCGGCGGTGCCCACGGCCACGTTCAACCTCGTCTCCTCCGCCACGCTGCCGGCGATCCCGCTCCTCACCGCGGCCGGCTACGTGCTCGCCGAGGGCGGCGCCGCGCAGCGGCTGGTCCGCGCGTACAAGGGGATCTTCGGCTGGATGCCCGGCGGCGTCGCCATCATGGCGACCTTCGTCTGCGCGCTCTTCACGACGTTCACGGGCGCGTCCGGCGTCACGATCCTCGCGCTCGGCGGGCTCCTCCTCCCCGCGCTCCGCCGCGAGGGCTACCCGGAGGACTTCTCCGTCGGGCTCGTCACCGCCTCCGGCTCGCTCGGTCTGCTCTTCCCGCCCTCGCTGCCGGTCATCCTCTACGGCGTGGTCGCCCAGGCGCCCATCGACCACCTGTTCCTCGGCGGGCTCGTCCCGGGCCTGCTCATGATCGTCATCGTCGCCGCGTACGGCGTGGCGGTCGGCATCCGCTCCCACGCGCCGCGCGAGCGGTTCGAGCCGCGCGAGGCGGCCGCCGCGCTGTGGGCGGCGAAGTGGGACCTCGGCCTGCCGACCCTGGTCGTGGTCTCCGTCGCGACCGGGTTCGCCACCATCGTCGAGGCGGCGGCGCTCGCGGCGGCCTACTCGATCGTGGTCGAGCTCTTCATCTTCCGCTCCATCCACCCGCTGCGGGATCTGCCGCGCGTGCTCGTGGACGCGGCCGCCCTCGTCGGCAGCGTGCTCATCCTGCTCGGCACGGCGCTCGGGCTCACCTCCTGGTTCGTGGACGCGGAGATCCCCACCCGGCTCGTCGAGTGGATGACCGCGACCGTGAAGAGCCCGGCGCTCTTCCTGCTCATGCTGAACGCGGTGCTCCTCGTCCTCGGGAGCGTGCTCGAGATCTACTCGGCGATCGTGGTGCTCGCCCCCCTCGTGGCGCCCCTCGGCGCGGCCTACGGGATCGAGCCCATCCACCTCGGCGTCGTGTTCCTCGCGAACCTCGAGCTCGGGTTCCTGTTCCCGCCGATGGGCCTGAACCTCTTCCTCGCCGCCTCGCGCTTCGGCAAGCCCCTGCCCTACATGTACCGCAAGGCCTTCCCGTTCCTGCTCATCATGGCGGCGGGCGTGCTCGCCATCACCTACCTGCCGGCCATCACGACGGGCGTCGTCGAGCTGCTCGTCGGGAAGTAGCGCGCCCGCGCGGCCCCGTACCCGGGAGCGCGCGCCGCGGCCTTCAGGCCCCGTCGCCCGCGCGGGCGGGCCAGCCCTCGCGCAAGGCGAAGATCGCGAACGTCACCGCGTACGCGCCCACCACGTCGATCGCGTAGTGCAGGTGCGAGAGGAAGACCGACGCGACGACGAGCACGTGGGCGACGAGCGCGGCCGCGCGGAGCGGCGGCGAGCGCCACACGTACAGCACGAGCAGGAAGGTGGTCGCGGTGTGGCCCGAGAAGAACAGATCCTGCGTGAGGTAGGCGCGCATGGACCCGTCGGCGAACACCTGCCACGGGGACACGAGGGACAGGAACACCTCGCCGAACCCGTGGCCCGCGATCCCGACGCCGCCGACCTGCGGCGGCGGGGCGCCGAGCCCGGTGAGGACGAGCGTCGCGCCGCGGGCGAGCGAGACGAGGCCGCCCGTCACGGTGTAGCGGGCGAAGCGGCGAGGCGCGCGCCACAGGAGCGCGAGCGCGAGCGGGACGTACGCGACGAGCCAGAGCACGTAGTTCGCGCGGGCGATCCAGTCGACGTACGGCACCGCCGACAGCACGAGGTCCGGGAGCGGCGGCGCGAGGCGCCGCTCGTTCCAGATCGCCGCGGCGGTCATGACCGCGTAGCAGGCGGCGCGGAAGGCGAGCGCGCCGAGCACGGCGCGCCACAGCGCGCGCAGGCCGGCGAGCCCGCGCGGGCCCTCGGCCTCGATCGCGGCGACCTCGACCCGCTCACCCTCTGTTCGTCGCAGGTCCACGGGCGGGCTTATCCCACGCGCCGGCGCCGGCGCGCAAAGGCGGCCTACGCCGGCTCGCCCGCGAGCAGCCGGAGGAGCTTCGGCCGGACCCCGGCCGCCGCCACGAGCGCGTCGAGCCGCTCCTTCGCGTCGCGCGAGGAGGCCCGCACCTTCTTGCCGAGGATGAGCTCGTTCTTCACCGAGTGCTCCCACCCGGTGAGCTCGGTGACGGTCACCTTGTAGCCGGCCGCCTCGAGCGCGAGCGCGCGGACGACGTTCGTGAGGTGCGACCCGAACTCGCGCCGGTGCCAGGGGTGGTCGAAGAGCGGCGCGAGGAGAGGGGACGGCGCCGGCGCACCGGCGAGCTGGCGCGCCACCTCCGCCTGGCAGCACGGCACCACCGCGACGTGGTCCGCGCCGTGGCGGATGGCGAGCGCGAGCGCGTCGTCCGTGGCCGTGTCGCAGGCGTGGAGCGCGGTGACGACGTGGACGCGCTCGGGCACGGGCGCGCCCGCGATGGGCGCCTCGACGAAGCGGAGCCGGTCGAACCCGAGCCGCGCGGCGCGCTCCGCGCCCGCGCGCGCGAGGTCCGGGCGCGACTCGACCGCGAGGAGGCTCCCCTTGCCGGCCGGCCGGAGGAAGAGCTCGTAGAGGACGAAGCCGAGGTAGCTCTTGCCCGCGCCGCAGTCCACGACGACCGGGTCGCCGAAGCGGCCGAGCACGTCGTCGAGCGCCGGCGCGAGGAGCCCCGCGAGGTGGTTCACCTGCTTGAGCTTGCGCAGGCTGTCCGCGTTGAGATCGCCCGCGCGCGTGAGGAGGTGGAGCTCCTTCAGGAGCTCCGTGGACGTGCCGGGGAGGAGCTCGCGGCGGACGGCCTCCCCTTTCACCTGGCGGCGCATGCGGGCGTGTTGTAACCGAGGGAGGCGCCGAGATCGAAGATGATCTCGATCCTCGCCCCCGATCTCGCCCTCGACCCGACCCATGCACCCCTTCCTCTCCCTCCCCTCCCCCTGGCTCGTCGCCCACCGCGGCGGCAGCGCCCTCGCCCCGGAGAACACGCTCCCCGCCTTCGACGTGGCCGCGGAGCTCGGCGCGGACGCCATCGAGACCGACGTGCGGCGCACGCGAGACGGCGTGGTGATCGTCTTCCACGACGAGACCACGGAGCGGATCACCGGCGCGCCCGGGACGGTCGAGGGCCGGACGCTCGAAGAGCTCCGGACGCTCGACGCCGCGTTCGGCTTCACGCCGGACGGGGGCCGCACCTTTCCGCGCCGCGGCACGGGCGTCCGGATCCCCACCTTCGCCGAGGCGCTCGCGCGCTACCCGGCCATGCGCTTCATCGTGGACGCGAAGTCCGAGGAGCCGGCGCTCGCCGAGGCGCTCGCGGCGGCGATCCGGGCGGCCGGCGCGGAGCACCGCGTCTGCGTGGGATCGTTCTTCGACGCGCAGGCCGAGCGCCTGGGGGCGATCGTCCCCGCCTGCGCGCGGTACCTGCCGCAGGAGGCCGCCACCTGCCACGTCCTCGCGGCGCTCTCCGGCGGCGACGCGTCCGCCTGCCCCGGCGGCTACGCGCTCGCCTCGCTGCCGGCGCGCATGAACGAGCTCGAGGTGGTCTGCCCGCCGGTCATCGCGCACTTCCACGGGCGCGGCATGCCCGTGCACGCCTGGACGGTCGACGCCGCCGACGAGATGCGCGCGCTGCTCGCGATGGGCGTCGACGCGATCGTGACCGATCGGCCCGACGTGCTCCGCGCCGTGCTGGGCCGCTGACGCCCCGCTCGCGTCGGGGTCACTTGCCGGCCGGCGGCGCCTCGCCCGCGGGCGGCTTCATCAGCTCCTCCAGCTTCTTGCGCTGCTCCGGCGGGAGGTTCTTCAGCGCCTCCTCGCGCTGCTTCATCGCCTCCTCCATCTTCTGCTGCATCTCCGGCGAGGCGACCGGCGACTCCGTGCGGGCGTAGCCGGCCGGCACCTCGAGCATCGAGGCCGGCACCTTCTGCTTCTTCGCGCTCACGAGCTCCATCTTCATGCGCGGCTCGCCCGTCTTCGCGTCGAGGAGGACCCAGCGCGCCGGCAGGCCGTCGAGCCCGGCTTCCTTCAGGGCGCGCGGCAGCGCCGAGTCCGCGTCGCCGCTCGCCGCCGCCCAGCCCGCGACGGTCCCGAGCTCGCGCGTCACGCAGACGTCGAAGCTCGCGCCGCCCGAGCTCTCGACCTTGGCCCGATCGCAGCGGAGCCCCGCGACGCGATCGCTCCCGGCGCGCTTCACCGTCCAGCGCTCCTGCGGCTCGCCCTCCCGCTTCGAGTCGACGACGCTGTAGCTCTTGCGCTCCTCGTGCAGGAAGTACACGCGCCCGGGCTCGCTCGCCTTCACGATCGAGATCATCCGCAGCCGGTCCTTCAGCCCCTGCTGCACGAGCTCGGGCGGCGGGGCGACGTCGAGCTCGCTGCGCGAGCCCCTCGGCGACAGGTACACGACGGCGTGGCCCTCGCGCGCGGGCCCTTCGCCCCCCGTCATCCGGTACTCGGCCCTGCCCTCGAACTCCGCGCCGCGCGCGCCGAGGGCGACCGCGAGCGAGAGCGCTGCGACGACGAGCTGACGCATGGACATCCCTCCCGGCCGCCCCAGTAGCGGCCCGGCCGATGATGCGCCGCTCGGCGGCAGCGCGCCACGGGAGACCTCGCCTGCTGCCCCACCCGGAGGGAACCCGAGGCGAGGGCCTGCGCGGCGAGCGGCGCGCGCGCCCCGGCGCGCTCGCGCTCGGCCGTCCGGCGGGACGGAGGATCAGCCGTGCGCGCTGGCGAGATCCGGGTGCTTCTCGACGAACTCGTCGAAGGTGCCCGGGAAGTCGAGCACCGGCTCCCCCTGGTGCAGCGCCCAGATGCGAGTGCCCACCTCGCGGATGAGCTCCTGGTCGTGCGTGACGACGACGAGGGTGCCCTCGTAGCGCTGCAGCCCCTCCGAGAGCGCCGCGATCGACTGCAGGTCGAGGTGGTTCGTCGGCTCGTCGAGGACGAGGACGTTGTCCTTGAAGAGCATGAGCTTCGCGAGCAGGAGCCGGACCGTCTCGCCGCCGGAGAGCGTCGCGGTGGGCTTCATCCGCTCCTCGCCCGAGAACAGCATCCGGCCGAGCAGCCCGGAGATCTCCTCGTTGGAGAGCTTGTCCTCGAGCTCGCGCAGCCAGCCGAACGCGGTGGTCCCCGGCCGGATCGCCCCCTGCTGATCCTGCGGCAGGTAGCCGACCTGCGCCTGGTGGCCCCACTTCACGTGACCGTGGTCCGGCTGCAGCTCGCCCGCGATCATCTTCACGAGCGTGGTCTTGCCGACGCCGTTCTTGCCGATGACGCAGATCTTCTCGCCGCGGGTGACGAGCGCGCTGAACGGCTGGATCACCTCGTTGCCGCCGTAGCGCTTGTCGATGCCCTCGACGGTGAGCGTCTGCTTCCCCGAGGGCGCCTTCTGCTCGAACTTGATGAACGGCGCCTGGATGTTCGAGCGCTTCATGTCCTCGAGCTTGAGCTTCTGCATCGAGCGGATGCGGCTCTGGACCTGGGAGGCGCGCGTGCCGGCGTGGAAGCGGGCCACGAACTCGCGGAGCTGCTCGATCTTCTTCTTCTTCTCCGCGTTCTCCGACTCGACGCGCGAGCGCACCTGGCCCTTCTGGCGGACCATGTCGTCGTAGCCGCCCGGGTAGGTGATGATCGTCTCGTAGTCGATGTCCGCGATGTGCGTGCAGATCGCGTTCAGGAAGTGGCGGTCGTGCGAGATGGTGATGAGCACGCCCTCGTAGGCGTGGAGGAACTTCTCCAGCCAGCGGATGGACTCGATGTCGAGGTGGTTCGTGGGCTCGTCGAGGAGCAGCCCCTGGGGCTTGCCGAAGAGCGCCTGCGCGAGCAGGACGCGCAGCTTGTAGCCGCCGGTGAGCGCCCGCATGGGCTGATCGTGCCAGGGCTCCTCGATACCGAGGCCCTGGAGCAGCTCCGCCGCGTCGGCCTCCGCCGAGTAGCCGTCCTCCTCGGCGATGGTCCCCTCGAGCTCGCCGAGCCGGGTGCCGTCCTCATTGGAGATCTCCTCCTTGGCGAGGAGCGCCTCCTTCTCCTGGATCGCTGCCCAGAGCCCGCCGTTGCCCATGAGGACGACGTCGAGGACGCGGTTGTCCTCGAAGCGGAAGTGGTCCTGGCGGAGGATGCCGAGCTTCTTCGGCCGGAGAACGGAGCCGGTGTCGGACTCCTCGTCCCCGGCGAGGATCTTCATGAAGGTGGTCTTGCCCGCGCCGTTCGGGCCGGTGAGGCCGTACCGGTTCCCGGGCGAGAACGCGACGTTCACGTCCTCGAAAAGCCGCTTCGGGCCGAAGGCCTTGGTGACGTTCTGCACTGAGATCATGGTCGCGGGGCGTTTTAGCGGAAACGCCGGGTATTTGCGAGCCGGCCGAACCCTCGCCGGAACGGCCTCCCTCCGCGCGCGGCGAGCGTCCGCCAGCGTTCGCGTTCTCGACCCGCTCGCCCTCGCGGTTTAGGCTCCCGCCGCGTGAGGGCGCCCCGCGCCGAGTCCCGCTTGCCCGCCCGCCCGGCCGCCCGCGCCGCTGCGCTCCTGGCGCTCGTGCACGCGCTGCCGCTCCTCGATCGCGCCGCCTTCGGCGCGGTGCTGGAGCGGATGCGCGCCGACCTGTGGCTCACCGATCTGCAGCTCGGGCTCGCCGCGAGCGTCCCCGCGCTCGCGCTGGGCGTCCTCGCGCTGCGCCCCGCGCGCGCGCCCGCCCGAAGGATCCGCGGGGTGCTCTCGGCCGCCCTGTGGAGCGCGGCGGGGGCGCTCGCCTGGGCGTCGCGGGGCGCGGGGACGCTCCTCCTCTCGCGCGCGGCGGCGGGCGCCGCCTCGGCGGCCGCGGCCCCTGCGCGGCAGACGCCGCGCGAAGGCGAGGAGACCTTGCCCGGCGGCGGCGCCCTCGTCACCACTGCGGTCGCGCTCGCGGCGCTCGGTTATGCGGGCGCTGGCGCGCTCGGCTGGCGGCTCGGCTGGCGCGCGGCCCTCGTCGCCTCCGCGGCGACCTCGCTCCTCGCCACCGTCACGCTGAGCCGGGGGGCGGTCGCCGCCGCCCCTTCCGCGCTCCCCCGCCATCCCGCGTTCCGGCGCGCGCTCGCCGGCGGCGCGCTCGTCGCCTTCGCGGCCGGCGCGCTCGCCACCTGGGCGCCCGCGTTCCTGGAGCGCGCTCGCGGGGTGCCGCGCGCGATCTCGCCGCTCGAGACCGGCGCGGCCGTGCTCATGGCCGGGGCCGCGGCCGCCTGGGGACGCGGCGTCCTCGCGGAGGCGCTCCGGCGGGCCGGCGCTTCCCGCTGGCTCTGCCCCGG
>NZ_JALCZB010000062.1:0-25430 GCF_022690745.1 Anaeromyxobacter sp. SG64
GCTCGGAGGCGGTGACCGCCTCCTCCGCCGCGATGGCCGCGTGCGCCGCCTGCGCGAAGCCGGCGCGCACGTCGCTCCGCGCCGCGTCGGCCGAGAGCGCCGCCGCCCGCGCGCCGCTGCGCGCGGCGGAGAGCTCGAACCAGGCGTTCGGCACGAGGATGGGCACGCGCGCCGCGCCGGAGACGACGAGCTGCTCGAGCGGCTGGATCGCGATCGGCGCGGGCGGCTTCTGGCCCGGCTGCAGCGGGAGCAGCGCGCCGAGAGAGACGATCGCGTCGTCGCTGTTCCGCGTGTAGGTCGCGCCCGCGGAGAGGGTGGGGAGGAGCGGGGCGGCGGCCTGCCGCGCGACGCCCGAGGCCTCGTCCGCGCGGGCGCGGGCCTGGGCGAGGGTGAGGTTCTGCGCGTCGAGCTCGGCGAGGGCGGCGGAGAGGGACAGCGTGGCGGGGGCGGGCTGGGTCGAGCCCGGCGTCGGGGCCGGGGTCGGAGTCGAGGTCGAGGTGGGCGCCGGCCCCGAGGTCGAGGTCGGCGTCCCGGTCGACGCCGCCGTCGCCCCTGCCGCTCCGGTCACCATCCACACCATCAGCACGGTCTCGATCATCCCGTTCCTCCCTCGGCGCGCTCGCCGGGCAGCGGCGGTAGAGCAAGCCCGGTGCCCATCGGCGCGCGCTGCGCCAGCGCGCACTTGCGTGCGTGCAGCCCCGAACGAGCTGTGAACCAATCCGAACGGGCCTGTCGGATTTCCTTACGATAGAGCGAGGTCTCCTCGCGGAAACAGGGGCTTCCGGGGCGGCGGGGGACGGGGACCCGCGCGGCACGCGCCTTGCGCTCTGGACAGCGCCCCGCCCGGCGGCGGGACAGGAGAGCCCACCGATGCGTCGAGTCGTCGTCATCCTCGTCGTGCTCACGGTCGTCCTCGCGAGCCTCATCGCGCTGCGCCTCTGGACGCAGGCGCGGGCGCTCGCCGCGCCCTCCGGCGGGTCGGGGGAGATCGAGGGGACGGACGTCGACCTCTCCTCGCGCGTCGGGGCGCGCATCCTCGAGCTCCGCATCCGGGAGGGCGATCGCGTGAAGGCCGGTGACCTGCTCGTCCGGCTCGACTGCGCCGACCCGGCCGCGCAGCTCGCCGAGGCGGAGGCGCGGCTCGCGGCGGCGAAGGCGCAGGCGGTCGCGGCGGGCGCGCAGATCCAGGCATCGCAGCGCGCGCGCACGGCGGCGGGCGCCTCCGAGGAGGCGGCGCGGGCGCAGGCGTCCGCGCTCGCGGCGCAGCGCGACGCGGCGGCCCGGCAGGCGAAGCGGCTCGAGGCGCTCCCGCAGGACGTGCCCGCCTCGAGCATCGACCAGACGCAGGCCTCCGCGGCCGGGCTCGAGCACCAGACCACGGCGGCGAGGGCGCAGGCGATCGCGAGCGCCGCCCAGGTCCGCGCCGCCGAGGTCGGGATCCGCTCGGCGAGCGCGCAGGCCGATTCCGCGGTGGCGCAGATGCGCGCGGCCGAGGCGTCGGTGGAGCGCGCGAGGCTGCTCGTCGGCGAGTGCGAGGTGCGCGCGCCGCGCGACGCGGAGGTGGCGACGCTCCCGCACGAGGCAGGGGAGCTCGTCTCGCCCGGCGCGACCCTGGTCCGGCTCGTGGATCTGACCGAGGTGAAGGCGACCTTCTACCTGCCCAACGCGGAGGTGGGGGCCGTGAAGCCCGGCGCGAAGGCCACGGTCGTCGCGGACGCGTTCCCGGACGAGCGGTTCGAGGGCACGGTCCGCACGGTGGCGCTCGAGGCCGAGTTCACGCCGCGCAACATCCAGACCCGCACCGACCGCGACCGGCTCGTCTACCCGGTGGAGGTGACGGTGAAGAACCGCGACGGCAAGCTGCGCGCGGGGATGCCCGTGCAGGTCACGATCGGCGAGGGGAGGCGCTAGGTGCAGGAGCTCCACGCCGCGCGCGGCGAGGCCGCCCCGGAGGCGGGCGCGGGACCGGCGCTCTCGGCGCGCGGCCTCTCGCGCCGCTTCGGCGAGGTGACGGCGCTCGACGGGCTCTCCTTCGAGGTCGGCCGCGGGGAGCTCTACGGCCTCGTCGGGCCCGACGGCGCCGGCAAGACCACCGCCATCCGTGCGCTCGCCGGGCTCATCCGCCTCGACGGCGGCGAGGCGCGGGTGCTCGGGCTCGCGGCGGACGACCACGCGGTGCGGGAGCGGGTCGGGCTCATGCCGCAGCAGTTCAGCCTGTACCGCGATCTCTCGGTGGGCGAGAACCTCCGCTTCTTCTCGCGCGTCTTCGTGCTGCCGCGCGAGGTGTACCGCCGCCGCGCCGAGCGGCTCCTGGAGATCACGCGCCTCGCGCCGTTCCTCGACCGACGCGCCGACGCGCTCTCCGGCGGCATGTACAAGAAGCTCGCCCTCGCGTGCGCCCTGCTCCACGAGCCGGAGGTGCTGCTCCTCGACGAGCCGACGAACGGCGTGGACCCGGTCTCGCGCCGGGAGCTGTGGGCGCTCCTGCACGAGTTCGTGCACGGCGGCATGACGGTGCTCGTCTCGACGCCGTACATGGACGAGGCCGAGCGCTGCGGGCGGGTGGGGCTCATGAACCGCGGGCGGCTCCTGCTCGAGGGCGCGCCGCCCGCGCTCATCGCCGGCTTCCGCGACGAGGCGTACGAGGTGCGCGGAGGGGAGCGCGACCGGGTGGAGGCGGAGCTGGCCCGGACGCCGGCCGTGCGCGCGGCCTCGCCGGCCGGCGAGCGGCTCCGCATCGTGGTGGCCCGCGGCGCCTCCGCCGAGCTCGCGCGGGCGCTCGCGCCGCTCGGCGCCACGCTGGCGCCCGTGACGCCGGACTTCGAGGACCTGTTCCTGTCGCGGATCCGGGAGGAGGAGGCATGAGCGCGCCCGGTCCCGGCGCGCCCGTCATCGAGGCGCGAGGGCTCACCCGCCGCTTCGGGGCCTTCACCGCGGTGGACGCGGTGAGCTTCGAGGTGGAGCGCGGCGAGATCTTCGGCTACCTGGGCGCGAACGGCGCCGGGAAGTCCACCACCATCCGCATGCTGAACGGCCTGCTCGCCCCGACGAGCGGCACGGCGCGGGTCGCCGGGCACGACGTGGCCGCCGATCCGGACTCCGTGAAGGCGTCCATCGGCTACATGTCGCAGAAGTTCTCCCTCTACCTGGACCTTCCGGTGATGGAGAACCTGCTCTTCTTCGGCGGCGCCTACGGCCTCTCCGGCAAGGCGCTCCGCGTGCGCGCCGGAGAGCTGCTCGAGCTCACCGGGCTCGCCGGGCAGGACGCGGCGATCACCGGCTCGCTGCCCGGGGGCATGCGCCAGCGGCTGGCGCTCGCCGGCGCCATCCTCCACCGGCCCGAGGTGGTGTTCCTCGACGAGCCCACCGCCGGCGTGGACCCGGTGGCGCGCCGCGCGTTCTGGCGGCTCATCCGCCAGCTGTCCTCGGGCGGGACCACGGTGTTCGTCACCACCCACTACCTCGACGAGGCGGAGTACTGCCGGCGCATCGGGCTGATGGTGGACGGACGCCTGGTGGCGCTCGACTCGCCGGCGGGGCTGAAGCGCACCTGGGTCCCGGACCGCGTGCTGGTCGCGCGGGGACAGGGGCTCGCGGGCGCCGCGGCGGCGCTGGCGGGGCGCGACGGCGTCCGGTCCGTGCAGCCGTTCGGCGCCGGGCTGCACCTGCGGGTCGATCCGGCCCGCCTCGACGAGGCCGGGGTGGCCCGGATCCTCGCCGCCGCGGGCGCGCGCGAGGTGGCGGTGGACCGCGCCGAGCCGTCGCTCGAGGACGTGTTCCTGGCGGTCGTGGGGCGCGAGGCGCGAGGGGAGGCCGCGACGTGAAGGGTCGAATCGGTCGGTCGCTGGTGCGGATCTACGCCATGGCCGCGAAGGAAGGGCGCCACATCGTCCGCGATCCGCGGACGCTCTACATGTCGCTCGGGATGCCCGTGCTGCTGCTGTTCCTCTTCGGCTACGGCGTCGCGTTCGACATCGATCGCATCCCGCTCGCGGTCGTGGACCAGGACCGCACCGAGTCGTCGCGCGCGCTCGTCCACGCGCTCACCGCGTCGCGCGAGCTCGTCTCGGTGGGCGAGCTCCCGGATCCGGCGGCCGCGCTCGGCGCCTTCCGGAAGGAGCGGGCGGTGGCCGCCCTCGTGGTGGAGAAGGGCTACGAGCGCGCCCTGCTGGCGCGCGAGGTGGTGCCGGTGCAGCTCCTCGTCGACGGAGCGGACGCGCTCGTCGCGAACCAGCTCCTCGCCAAGGCCGACGCGCTCGTCCGCGCCGAGTCCCAGCGCCTGGCCACCCTGGAGGTGGGGGAGAGGACCCCGCCCGTGCGGGTGAAGGTCTGGACCCGGTACAACCCCGACGGCCGCTCCGCGTTCTACATGGTGCCGGGGCTCGCCGCGTACCTCCTCGCCATCACCGCCGTGCTGCTCACCGCCCTCACCATCGCGGGCGAGTGGGAGCGCGGCTCGATGGAGCAGCTCTTCGCGTCGCCCATCGGCCGCCTGGAGATCGTCCTCGGCAAGCTCTTGCCCTACCTCGGCCTCGGGCTGCTCGAGTTCCTGCTCGTGGTGGCGTTCGGGATGACGGCGTTCGACCTGCCGATGCGGGGCAGCGGCTTCGCGCTCGCGACGCTGGGCCTCGTCTTCCTGCTGGGCATGCTGGGGCAGGGGCTGCTCGTCTCGGTGATCGCCAAGAACCAGACCGTCGCCACGCAGGCCGGCACGATGTCCTCGCTGCTCCCCTCGCTCCTCCTCTCCGGGATGATCTTCCCCATCGAGAACATGCCGGTGGTCCTCCAGCAGATCTCGCGGGTGATCCCCGCGCGCTACCTCGTCCACGGGCTCCGCGGCGTGCTGCTCAAGGGGAACGGCCTCGACGTGCTCTGGCCGGACCTGGTCGCGCTGGCCGTCTTCGCGGTGGTGGTGATCGGCCTCGCCACCGCCCGCTTCCAGCGGAGGCTCGCGTGACCGGCCCCGTCCGTCCCTCCGCCCGCGTCCAGCTCGCCGCGATCTTCCGCAAGGAGGTCCAGCAGACGGTGCGCGACCGCCGCATCATGTTCATGCTCGTGGTCGCGCCGCTCATCCAGACGGTGGTGTTCGGCTTCGCGGTGGACTTCGAGGTGGACCGGGTGCCCACGCTGGTCGTGGACGCCGATCGCAGCGCCACCTCGCGCGAGGACGCGCGGCGGCTGCTCGCCGACGGGACGCTCCTGTCGGTGGGCGAGGAGAGCTCGGCGGAGGCGGCGAGCGCGGCCCTCGACGCCGGCCGCGCGTCGGCGGCGCTCGTCTTCGAGCGGCGCGCCGAGGCGGACCGCCTGTCGGGGCGCGGCCAGGAGGTGCAGGTGCTGCTCGACGGCACCGACCCGAACCGCACCACGGTGACCTCGGGCGCGGTGTCGCGCTTCTTCTCGGAGCTCGGCGAGCGGCTCGCGCGCGAGCGGATCGAGGCGAGCGGCCAGACCCCGCCGGCCCAGCTCCGGCCCATCCCGCGCGTGGCCTTCAACCCGGGCCTCGCGACCGCGCCGTACATGGTCCCCGGGATCGCCGCCATGCTCCTCGTGATCGTGACGACCTTCACCTCGGCCATGGGGCTCGCGCGCGAGCGCGAGATGGGCACGCTCGAGCAGGTGCTCGTGACCCCGATCCGGCCGGTGCACCTGCTCGTCGGGAAGATGGCGCCCTTCGTGGTGATCGGCCTCGTCGTGGTGACGCTGCTGGTCGGCGTGGGGACGTGGCTCTTCGCCATCCCCATCCGCGGGAACCTGGGGCTCCTGCTCGTCGGCACCCTCCTGTACCTCCTCACCACCCTGGGGGCGGGGCTCCTCATCTCCACCGTCTCGGCGAACCAGCAGCAGGCCTTCCTCGGCGGCTTCCTGTTCACAATCCCCGCGGTGCTGCTCTCCGGCCTCATGACGCCCATCCTCGCCATGCCGGGCTGGCTGCGGCCGCTCACGCTGCTGAACCCCATCCGCTGGTACGCCGAGATCATGCGCGGCGTGCTGCTCCGCGGGGCGGGGTTCGCGGACCTGTGGCTCCAGTTCGTCGTGCTGCTCGTGATCGGGGTCGCCATCGTGGCGGCGGCGACCCTCCGGTTCCAGCGCAGGCTCGGGTGAGCGGCGGGCGGCGCGCGCAGGCGCCGCGCCATAAACCCGCCTCCGCGGCGCGCCCGCGTTAGAGTGCCGCCCGTGGACACCGTCGTCGCGATCCGCGGAGTCACGAAGAGGTACGGCCCGCTCGTCGCGGTGGACGGGATCGATCTCGGCATCCGCCGCGGCGAGATCTTCGGGCTGCTCGGCCCGAACGGCGCCGGCAAGACCACCCTCATCTCGATGATCGCAGGGCTCCTCCGCCCGACCTCCGGCGAGATCTCGGTGCTGGGGCACGACGTCGTCCGCGACTACCGCGAGACGCGCCGTGCGATCGGGCTCGTGCCGCAGGAGATCAACTTCGACCCGTTCTTCAACGTCGAGGAGACGCTCCGCATGCAGGCCGGCTACTTCGGCGTGCGGCTCTCCGAGGAGCGGCTCGTCGAGATCCTGGGCGCCCTCGACCTCCTCGCGAAGCGCACCACCAACAGCCGGGCGCTCTCGGGCGGCATGAAGCGGCGGCTGCTCATCGGCAAGGCCCTCGTCCACGATCCGGCCGTGCTGTTCCTCGACGAGCCGACCGCGGGCGTGGACGTCGAGCTCCGGCGCGCGCTGTGGAGCTACGTGCGGCGGCTGCGCGAGCGCGGGACGACCATCGTGCTGACGACGCACTACCTCGAGGAGGCGGAGGAGCTCGCCGACCGCATCGGCGTCATCGACCGCGGACGGCTCCTCGTCGTCGAGGACAAGGACGTGCTCCTCTCGCGCCACGGCGCGAAGGTGCTGCGGCTCTCCCTCGCGCGCCCGCTCGCGGCCCTGCCCGCGCCGCTCGCGGCGGCGGGCGCCCGCCTCGAGGCCGGCGGCTCGGTCGTGTCGTTCGAGGCCTCGGGAGGCGACGCGCTCGGGCCGCTGCTCGCGGCGGTGGCGGAGGAGGGGCTCGCCGTGCGAGACGTCGAGACGCGCAGGACGACGCTCGAGGACGTGTTCGTGCGGCTCGTGTCGCGCGACCGCGAGGGGGCGCCGGCGTGATCTCGCTCGGGCTATGGACGCTGCTGCAGAAGGAGGTACGCCGGTTCCTGCGCGTGCCCGGGCAGACGCTCCTCTCGCCGGTCATCACCACGGCGCTGTACTTCATCGTCTTCGGCTACTCGCTCGGCGGCCGGCTGCGCGAGGTCGAGGGCGTGCCCTACGCGCGCTTCATCGTGCCCGGGCTCGTCACCCTGGGCGTCGTGACGAACGCGTACCTCAACACCGCGTCGTCCATGTTCGTCATGAAGCTGCAGGGGACGATCACGGACCTCCTGGTGTCGCCGCTCTCCTACGGCGAGATCCTCGCCGGGTTCGTCGTCGCCGCGGTGCTGCGGGGGCTGCTCGTCGGCGCCGTCACGTGGGCGGTCGCCGGGGCGTTCAGCGGCTTCGAGGTCGCCCACCCGCTGCTCGCGCTCGCGCTCGTCGTGCTGGCGGCGGTCGCGTTCTCCGCGTTCGGGCTCATGACGGCCATCTGGGCGAGCTCGTTCGAGCAGGTGAACTTCTTCCCCACGTTCTTCATCACCCCGCTCACCTTCCTCGGCGGCGTCTTCTACTCGATCGAGATGCTGCCGGCGCCGTTCCGCGCCTTCACGCACGTGAACCCGATCTTCTACCTGGTGGACGGCGTGCGGTTCGGGATGCTCGGCATCTCGGACGCCCCGCCCGCGGCCGGGGCCGCGCTGCTCGTCGTCGTCGCGACGGGCGCGGTCGGCGCCGCCTACGCCATGCTCCGGTCCGGCTACAAGCTGCGCGGCTGACCCGGTGCGACCTGCCTCTTAAGGGGTAGAGCGCGCCTTCCCGCGCCGACAGCTTTGCAGCCGCGGGCCGCGGTGGTCAGGCCGGGCGCAAGGCCTGCGCGACCCTTCACATGGCGTGCCGTGAGCGGCTTTTCCGGGATCGAAATCGTCCCGACATGGGTTTATGCTACGGCCCCCTCGAAGCAGGGGTCTCGCGCAACTCGCGATACGGAGGTTTCTCCACATGCGTCGTTTGTCCGTCGTGATGCTCGTCTCGCTGGCCGTGGCGGGATGCAAGAAGCAAGAGCCCGCCCTGCCGCAGAGCAACGCGGCGCAGCCGAGCGCTCCGGCGCCCCAGGATGGGGTCGCGGCCCCGTCCGCCGGGCTCCAGGGCAAGGTCCTCGAGCGACTCGATGCTCCGCCGTACAGCTACCTCAAGCTCAAGACCGCGCAGGGCGAGACCTGGGCGGCCGTGCCGAAGACCGACGTCGAGAAGGGGAAGGACGTCACGGTCGCGGGCGCGATGCCGATGAAGGACTTCGAGTCGAAGACCCTCAATCGCAAGTTCGACGTCGTCTACTTCGGCACGCTCGGCGGCGGCGAGGCCCCCGCGGGCGCCCCGGTGGGCGGCGGCATGGGCGGCGGCGGGATGATGGGCGCCGCGCCCGGCGGTCAGGGGCCCGAGTCGATGGCGGCGGCGCACGCGGCCGCGGCGGCCGGCCCGAAGGAGGTCGGCGACGTGAAGGTCCCGAAGGCGGGCGGCCCCGACGCGCGGACCGTCGCCGAGGTGTGGACGCAGCGCGCGGCGCTCAAGGAGAAGAGCGTCTCCGTTCGCGGCAAGGTCGTGAAGTGGAACGCCGGCATCATGGGCAAGAACTGGCTCCACCTGCGCGACGGCTCCGGCACGGCCGGCAAGGACAACGACATCACGATCACGACGAACGACGACGCCGCGGTCGGCGACGTCGTCCTCGTGAAGGGCACGGTCCGCGTCGACAAGGACTTCGGCGCCGGCTACGCCTACCCGGTGATCATCGAGGACGCGAAGCTCTCGAAGTAGCCGCTCCTCGAGCGTGAGCCCAGGCGGGCGCGGTCCTCGCGGGCCGCGCCCGTTTTCCTTCCGGGCGGCCGACGTGTAGATTCGGCCGCCCGTGGCGACCGCTCCCGAGACCCTCTTCTCCGCCGCGGACCGGCGAGCGCTCGAGTCGGAGGTCGCGGACCTCGCCGACGTCTCGAGCGGTCTCGGGCGCGCAGAGGGCGAGCCTGCCGGCGCCGAGACGCCGGAGGACGCCGCGCTCCGCCGGAGCTGCGCCGCGCGGCTGGAGGCGCTGCGCGCGCGCTGGCGCGAGGCGCCCGAGCTGTTCGGCCCCGCCACCGTCGGCCGGCTCCGGACGCTCGCGGAGGCGATCGGCCGTCCGTCCGCCGCGCCGCCGCCCCCGGCGACGCCGTCGGGCGCGCGCCAGCTCCTGCGCGAGGTGTTCGGGCACGAGGCTTTCCGGCCAGGCCAGGAGGAGATCGTCACGGCCGTGCTCGCCGGACGCGACTGCGTGGGCGTCATGCCCACGGGCGCCGGCAAGTCGCTCACCTACCAGATCCCGGCGCGCATCCTCGGCGGCACGACCCTCGTCATCTCGCCCCTCGTCGCGCTGATGAAGGACCAGGTCGACGCCATGGGGCGCGTCGGGCTGCGGGCCGCGTTCCTCAACTCGACGCTCTCCCCCGAGGAGCGGCGCGACCGCGTCCGCGCGCTGCGCCGCGGCGAGCTCGAGCTCCTGTACGCCGCGCCGGAGGGGCTCGAGGCCTCGGTCGGCAGCGCGCTCGAGGGCGTGCGGCTCGCGCTCATCGCGGTCGACGAGGCGCACTGCATCAGCCACTGGGGCCACGACTTCCGCCCCGCCTACCGGAACCTGGCGGGCCTCAAGGAGCGGTTCGGCGCGCGCGTGCTGGCGCTCACGGCCACCGCGACGCCCGAGGTGACGCACGACATCGCCGCGCAGCTCGGCATGGAGCGGCCGCTCCTCGTGCGCGGCTCCTTCCTGCGCAGGAACCTGTCGCTCCACGCGGTGAAGAAGGGCGAGGGGCTCAAGGCCCGCGACGCGATCCTCCGGCTCGTCCGCGCGCGCAGGGGTGAGAGCGGCATCGTCTACGCGCTCTCGCGCAAGTCGGTGGAGGAGACCGCCGAGCTCCTGAAGGACCACGGCGTCCGCGCCGAGGCGTACCACGCCGGCCTCGAGCCGGAGGTCCGCGCCCGCGTGCAGGACGCCTTCCGGTCGGGCGAGATCGACGTCGTCACCGCGACCGTGGCGTTCGGGATGGGGATCGACAAGCCGGACATCCGCTTCGTCATCCACCGCGACCTGCCGCGCTCGATCGAGTCGTACTACCAGGAGATCGGCCGCGCCGGCCGCGACGGCAAGCCGAGCACCTGCGTCCTCCTCTACTCCTGGGCGGACGTGATGAGCTGGGAGCGGCTCCTGGGCGACGTCGAGCCCGAGCTCGCCGAGGCGCAGAAGCGGCAGGCGCGGGCGATGTACCGGCTCGCGGACGGCGACGGCTGCCGGCACGAGCGGGTGGTCGGGCACTTCGGCGAGGTGATCGCGCCGTGCGGCGACGCGTGCGATCGCTGCACCGGCGAGGACGTCGTCGAGAGCGCGCCGGCGGTGCGGGCGTCGCGCGCCGGGCGCGGCGCCGCCGGTCGCAAGCGCGACGCCTCCCGGGGGCGCGACGCGGCGCTCGACGCCGAGGTGGATCTCGAGCTCTTCGAGGCGCTCCGCGCCTGGCGCGGGGAGGCGGCCCGCGCCCGCGGCGTGCCGGCCTACGTGGTCTTCGCCGACGCCACCCTCGCCGAGCTGGCGCTGCGGCGGCCCGTCACCCGGGACGAGCTCCTCGAGGTGAAGGGCATCGGGCCGCGCAAGCTCGAGGAGTACGGGGAGGCGCTCGTGAAGATCCTGAAGCGGTAGACGACCTCGACCTCGACCTCAGCCTACCTGCAGACTCCGATGGCGCTCCCCTCGACCCTCCACCACTTCGACCTCCGCGTCACGCACGCCGACACCGGCGTCGAGGCGACCGTCGCGCTCAAGGTCGCGCGCCATCCCTCCGAGACCGCGGAGCGGCTCTGGCTGCGCGTCCTCGCCTACGCCTGGCAGTGGCGCGAGGGGATCGCGTTCGGGCCGGGGCTCTGCGAGCCGGACGCTCCGGACGTGCTCGCGGCGCTGCCCGACGGCCGCACGGCGCTCGTCGTGCGGGTCGGCAAGCCCGAGCCGCAGCGGATCGAGCGCGACGTGAACGCGAACGCGGGCGCGCGGGTGGCGGTGCTGTTCGAGTCGCCGCGCCGCCTCGAGGCGTTCCTGGCAGAGGCGCGCGAGCGCCGGCTCGCCCGGGTCGCCCGCGCCGATCTCGCCGCGGTGGATCCCGGGCTCCTCGCCTGGCTCTCACGCCATGAGGACCGCCGCGCGCGGGTCGGGCTCACGTTCGTCGCCGACCACGTCTACGCGGAGCTGGACGGTGAGTCGGCGGACGGGCCACTCGGCCGGGCGAGCCTCTGAGTCCCTGATCCCACAGGGGTTTTGGCGCCGCCCGTCGATGGGCATGAAATCCGCTGCCGCAGCGTTTAATCATCCGTAAGTGGACTGTTTCGGTCCATGATGGATCGGCCCGCGGAGGCGGACGGATGATCAGAATGTCCAAGCTCACCGACTACGCGATCGTGCTGCTCGCGCACCTCGCGCGCAGCGGCCGCACGCTCGCCGCGCAGGAGCTCTCGGGGCGCTCGGGTGTGCCGCTCCCCACCGTCTCCAAGCTGTGCAAGGAGCTCTCGAAGGCCGGGCTCGTCGTCTCGCACCGCGGCCGTCACGGCGGGTATGGGCTCGCGCGGCCTGCGGAGCGCATCTCCGTGGCCGAGATCGTCGAGGCGCTCGAGGGGCCGATCGCGCTCACCGACTGCACCTCGCCGGCGAAGGTGGCCTGCGGCATCGAGGCGACCTGCCCCGCGAAGGCGAGCTTCGACCCCGTCACCCGCGCGATCCAGGGGGCGCTCGCGGGCCTGCCCCTCTCCGCCATCGCCCCCTTCCGCGCGCCGGCCGACGAGTCGCCCGCGCCCGTCACGCTGGGAGTCCACGCGTCATGACCACCGCGCAGCAGCTCAAGGAGCTGACGCAGCAGAAGTACCGCTACGGCTTCGTCACCGACATCGAGGAGGACAGGGTCCCGCGCGGCCTGTCCGAGGACATCGTCCGCCTCATCTCGGCGAAGAAGAACGAGCCGCACTTCATGCTGGAGTGGCGCCTCAAGGCGTACCGGAACTGGCTCACGCTCGAGGAGCCGACCTGGGCGAACGTGAAGTACCCGCCCATCGACTACCAGGACATCGTCTACTACTCGGCGCCCAAGCAGAAGAAGCCGCTGGCCTCGATGGACGAGGTGGACCCCGAGCTGAAGCGCGCCTTCGAGAAGCTCGGCATCCCGCTCGCGGAGCAGCAGCGGCTCGCCGGGGTGGCGGTGGACGCCGTGTTCGACTCGGTGTCCGTCGCGACCACCTACAAGAAGAAGCTCGGCGACCTGGGCATCGTCTTCTGCTCGTTCTCGGAGGCCGTGCGCGAGCACCCCGCGCTCGTCGAGCGGTGGCTCGGCTCGGTCGTGCCGTACAGCGACAACTACTTCGCGGCGCTGAACAGCGCGGTCTTCTCCGACGGCTCGTTCGTCTACGTGCCGAAGGGCGTGCGCTGCCCGATGGAGCTCTCGACCTACTTCCGGATCAACGCGAAGGACACGGGGCAGTTCGAGCGGACCCTCATCGTCGCCGACGAGGGCGCGTACGTCTCCTACCTCGAGGGCTGCACGGCCCCGCAGCGGGACGAGAACCAGCTCCACGCCGCCGTGGTCGAGCTCGTGGCGCACGAGGGCGCCCACATCAAGTACTCCACCGTCCAGAACTGGTACCCCGGCGACGCCGAGGGCCGGGGCGGCATCTACAACTTCGTGACCAAGCGCGGGAAGGCGCTCGCGCGGGCAAAGATCAGCTGGACGCAGGTCGAGACCGGCTCGGCGATCACCTGGAAGTACCCGTCCTGCATCCTCCAGGGCGACGACTCGGTGGGCGAGTTCTACTCGGTCGCGCTCACCAACCACCGGCAGCAGGCGGACACCGGCACGAAGATGATCCACGTCGGCAGGAACACCCGCTCGACGATCATCTCGAAGGGCATCAGCGCCGGCCGGGGCCAGAACACCTACCGCGGGCTCGTGAAGATGATGAAGGGGGCGGTGGGCGCCCGCAATTACTCGCAGTGCGACTCGCTCCTCATCGGCGACCGCTGCGGCGCCCACACGTTCCCGTACATCGAGGTGCGCAACCCCTCGGCGAAGGTCGAGCACGAGGCCACCACCTCGAAGATCAGCGAGGACCAGCTCTTCTACTGCAAGCAGCGCGGCATCTCGGACGAGGACGCGGTCTCCATGATCGTCAACGGGTTCGCGAAGCAGGTCCTGAAGGAGCTGCCGATGGAGTTCGCGGTGGAAGCGCAGAAGCTCCTCGGGATGAGCCTGGAAGGGAGCGTCGGCTAGCGATGGGAGGGAACGTCCAGGTGAACGGCGCGAGGGACGCCGCGGCGCTGCTGCGGGTGAGCGGGCTGCGCGCGAGGGTCGCGGGCGGGGAGGGCGAGATCCTGAAGGGCGTGGACCTCGAGATCCGGCCGGGCGAGGTGCACGCGATCATGGGGCCGAACGGCTCCGGCAAGTCCACGCTCGCGGGCGTGCTCGCCGGCCGCGAGGCGTTCGAGGTGACGGGCGGGTCGGCGACCTACGCGGGCCAGGACCTCCTCGCGCTCGCGCCCGAGGCGCGCGCGGCGGCGGGGCTGTTCCTGGGCTTCCAGTACCCGGTGGAGATCCCCGGGGTCGGGAACCTCTACTTCCTCCGCACCGCGCTCAACGCCATCCGGCGCTCGCGCGGCGAGGAGGAGCTCGACGCGATGGACTTCCTCGCGCTCGCCAAGGAGAAGATGAAGCTCGTCGAGCTCGACCCCGCCTTCGGGAGCCGTTCGGTGAACGAGGGCTTCTCCGGCGGCGAGAAGAAGCGGAACGAGGTCTTCCAGATGGCGGTGCTCGAGCCCAGGCTCGCCATCCTCGACGAGATCGACTCGGGGCTCGACATCGACGCGCTCCGCGTGGTCGCGCGCGGGGTGAACGCGGCGCGCGGCCCGGAGCGCGGCATCCTGCTCGTCACCCACTACAAGCGGCTCCTCGAGTACATCCCCCCCGACGTCGTGCACGTCATGGCGAACGGGCGGATCGTGCGCTCGGGCGGGCCGGAGCTCGCGGACGAGCTCGAGCAGACCGGCTACGCGTGGACGGACGGCATGCGGCCGGAGCTCGCCCAGCCCGCGGGCGCGTGAGGAGCGCGATGACGCCCGTCGAGTCGAGCCTCGTGGAGCTGTTCGCGAAGGACCCGCGCGAGCCCGGGTGGCTCGCCGAGGCCCGCCTGGAGGCGCTGGCGCGCTTCCGCGCCCGCGGCCTGCCCACCTCGCGCGACGAGGACTGGCGGTTCACGAGCCTCGCCTCGCTCGCGCCCGTGGTGCTCGAGCGGACGCGCCCCGCGGACGCCGAGGCCGGCGCCGCGCGCCTGGGGGCGCTCCTCGCGCGGGCGCCGGGCGGCGGCCCGCGGCTCGTGTTCGTGGACGGCCGGCTCCGCCGCGAGCTCTCCGTGATCGAGGGGCTGCCCGCGGGCGCGATCGTGTCCTCGCTCGCGCAGGCGCTCCTCGAGGCGCCGGCGCTCGTGAAGCCGCACCTCGGCCGGCTCGCCCGCCCCGAGGAGCACGCGTTCGTCGCGGCGAACGCCGCGCTCATGGCCGACGGCGGCTTCGTGCACCTGCCCGCCGGCGCCACCCTCGACGCGCCCGTCGTCCTCGTGTTCCTCGCCTCCGGGGCGCGCCCCGCGCTCGCGAGCCCCCGCACGCTCGTCGTCGCCGGCGAGGGCGCCCGCGCGACCGTCGCCGAGGTCTTCCTGGGGGAGGACGGCGTCTACCTCACGAACGCGGTCACGGAGCTCGTCCTCGGCGAGGGCGCCGACGTCGAGCACGTGCGGCTGCAGGACGAGTCGCCGCGCGCCTTCCACGTGGGCGTCGTCGCCGCAGAGCAGCAGGCGAAGGCGACCCTCGCCGCGCACGCGCTGTCGCTCGGCGGGCGCCTGTCCCGGAGCGAGCTGCGCACCCGGCTCGTCGGCGAGCAGGCGAGCGTCGCCGCGAACGGCCTCTACATGGCGGACGGCGAGCGGCTCGTGGACAACTTCTCCTGGGTGGAGCACGCCGTGCCCCGCTGCTCGACCACCGAGACGTACAAGGGCGTCCTCGACGGCCACGCGCGCGGCGTCTTCTCCGGCCGCATCCGCGTGATGCCGGGCGCGCAGAAGACGGTCGCCCGTCAGATGAACTCGAACCTGCTCCTCTCCGACGACGCGATCGTCGACACGAAGCCGCAGCTCGAGATCTTCGCGGACGACGTGAAGTGCGGCCACGGCGGCACGGTCGGCCAGCTCGACGAGGCCGCGCTCTTCTACCTGCGCTCGCGCGGGCTGCCCGCGGCCGAGGCCCGCGGGCTCCTCATCTATGCGTTCGTGGCGGAGATGGTGGACCTCGTCCGCGCCGCCCCGCTCCGCGCGGCGGCGAAGGGCCTCGTCCAGGCCCGGCTCCCCGCGGGCGCGCGGCTCCTGGAGGCGGCATGAGCGTGAGCGGAACGAGCGCGGCGGGCGAGAAGCGGCTGAGCGGGGCGGCCCCGGCGCGGCGGCCCGCGCCGGCCTTCGACGCGGCGCGCGCGCGCGAGGACTTCCCGATCCTGCGCCAGCGCGTCCACGGCCGTCCGCTCGTGTACCTCGACAACGCCGCGACGACCCAGAAGCCGCGCGCCGTCATCGACGCGATCTCCCGGTACTACGAGGAGGACAACGCGAACGTGCACCGCGGCGTGCACCTCCTGTCCGAGCGGGCCACGCGCCGCCACGACGAGGCGCGCAAGCGCGTGGCGCGCTTCATCGGCGCCCCGGATCCGCGCGAGGTGATCTTCGTCCGCGGCACCACCGAGGCGGTGAACCTCGTCGCGCAGACGTTCGGGCGGACGCGGGTCGGGGCCGGCGACGAGGTGCTCGTCACCGAGCTCGAGCACCACTCCAACATCGTCCCCTGGCAGATGCTCTGCCAGGAGAAGGGCGCGCGGCTGCGCGTCGTGCCCGTGACCGACGCGGGCGACCTCGACCTCGACGCGCTCGAGGCGCTCCTCGGCCCCCGCACCCGGCTCCTCGCGGTGACGCAGGTCTCGAACGCGCTCGGGACGGTGAACCCGCTGCCCGAGATCATCGCGCGGGCGAAGGCGAGGGGCGTGCCGGTGCTCGTGGACGGCGCCCAGGGCGCGCCGCACCTCGGCTTCGACGCCGCCGCCTCCGGCGCGGACTTCTACGCGTTCAGCGGCCACAAGCTGTACGGGCCCACCGGCGTGGGCGTGCTGTGGGGGCGCCGCGAGCACCTCGAGGCGATGCCGCCCTGGCAGGGCGGGGGGGACATGATCCTCTCCGTCACCTTCGAGAAGACGATCTACAACGCGCTGCCCCACAAGTTCGAGGCCGGCACGCCCGACATCGCCGGCGCGATCGGGCTCGCCGCCGCCATCGACTACGTGGACGGCCTCGGCCTCGAGGCGATCGCCGCGCACGAGCGCGAGCTCCTCGCGCTCGCGGTGGACGCGCTCGAGGCGGAGGAGGGCGTGCGCCTCGTCGGCACGCCGCGCGAGCGCGCGGGGGTGGTCTCCTTCCTCGTCGGGGACGTCCACCCGCACGACGTCGGCACCGTGCTCGACCGGCACGGGGTGGCCGTCCGCGCCGGGCACCACTGCGCCCAGCCGCTCATGCAGCGCCTCGGCCTCGCGGCGACGGCCCGCGCGTCGTTCGGGCTCTACAACACCCCCGAGGACGTCGACGCGCTCGTGCGCGGGATCCGCGCGGTCCGGGAGATGTTCGCCTGAGCCGCGCCTCGCGGCGGCCGGAGTGAGGACATGTCGGAGCTGACGGATCTGTACCAGGAGGTGGTGCTCGACCACGGCAAGCGACCCCGCAACTACGGGCCGCTCGAGGGGGCGACGCACCGCGCGGAGGGCCTGAACCCGCTGTGCGGGGACCGGATCGCCGTCCAGGCGCGGCTCGAGGACGGCGTCGTCCGCGACGTCCGCTTCGAGGGGAGCGGCTGCGCGATCTCGAAGGCCTCGGCCTCGGTCATGACCGGGTTCGCGAAGGGCAGGACGCCGGCCGAGATCGACGCGGTGTTCGAGCAGTTCCACCGCCTGGTCACGGAGGGGCCCGGCGCGGTGGACGCGGAGTCGCTCGGCAAGCTCGCCGTGTTCGGGGGCGTGCACGAGTACCCGACCCGCGTGAAGTGCGCGAGCCTCCCGTGGCACGCGCTGCGCCAGGCGCTGCGCGGCGGCGGCGAGGCGATCTCGACGGAGTGACCATGGCCTTCTCCCGCACGCCCACCTCCACGCGGCGCGACGTCCCGGCCGTCCGGGTCCCGGACGGCGACCGTGTCCTGCTCCCCTCCGGCACGTGGCTCGTCGTGCAGCAGGCGCTGGGCGGTCAGTTCACCGCCATGACCGAGCTCGGCGGACTCGTCCGCATCGACGGCACCGACGCGGACGCGCTCGGCCCGGAGTTCGAGGCGGAGGCCCGGAGGTTCGCGGCAGAGCGCGCCGCGGCGGTGGAGGGCCCGTTCGACGAGGAGAAGGTCTGGGAGGCGCTCCGGACGGTCTACGACCCGGAGATCCCCGCGAGCATCGTCGAGCTCGGCCTCGTCTACGCGCTCGCCGCCGAGCCGGTGGAGGGCGGCCACAAGGTGCACGTGAAGATGACGCTCACGGCGCCGGGCTGCGGCATCGGTCCGGTGCTCGTGGACGACGTGCGGCGCAGCGTGCTCGGCGTGCCGGGCGTGAAGGACGTCGACGTCGAGCTCGTCTTCGATCCGCCCTGGGACCCGTCGCGGATGAGCGAGGCGGCGCGGCTGCACCTCGGCATGATGTAGGGACCCTCAGCTCTCCACGACGTACTTCAGCACGGTCGAGGCGATCCGGACGACGTCCCCGTGGCGGAGCGTCTGCTCCTGGACGAGCTTCGAGTTGAGGAACGTCCCGTTCGTCGAGTCGAGGTCCACGAGCACGTGGACGCCCCCCGAGACGAAGATCCGAGCGTGCCGGCGCGACGCCTGGTCCGAGCCCACCACGACCGTGTTCCCGGCCTCCCGGCCGATCGTCACGTCCTCGTCGCCCAGGGCGTAGGTGCGTCCCTTCTCCGCCCCGTCGGCGGCGTGGACGACGACGAGGGAGGCTTTCGCGGTTCGGGCGCGGCCGGTCGCCTGGGGCGCCGCGCCGACGCGGGTCTCGTCGAGGCTCATGCCATCGCGTTAGCACGGCCGGGAGGGAGCGAGAAAGGGGGCGGGGTACGCACAAGGTGGGCCGGTTTCCGTGCGCGCGGGCGTGCGCTCCCGCCGCGAGCGCACGATCCCGCGCCGCGTGCGAATCGCGTGCCTCCTCTACAGCTTTTGCCCTGAGCAATTCACGGATCCAAGGGGGAGGACACCATGAACAATCGGTGGAGGAGAGCCGCGATCCTCGCGGCGCTGCTCGTCGGGGCGCCTGCCTACGGGCAAGGCGCCGGGTCGCAGATGGGAACGGGCGGCCAGCGGTCACCGGGTGACGACGCGCCGCGGAGCACGACGAGCAACCGGGGCACGGGATCGAGCGCGACCGAGCAAGGCTCGACCGGCAGCCGCGGGTCGACCAGCAGCACGATGGGGACCGGGAGCGCCGGGACCGAGTCCGGCAAGGCGCTGAAGAAGGATCTGGTGAAGGCCGTCCAGGAGCTGCACGCGGCCAACCAGACCGAGGTGCAGCTCGGTCAGCTCGGCGCCCAGAGCGCCCAGGCGCCCGAGGTGAAGCAGTACGCCGAGAAGCTGGCCCAGGATCACCAGAAGAACGACGACCAGCTCCAGCAGCTCGCGCAGACGATGGGCGTGAACCTGCAGGGCGAGGAGACCCGGGAGAAGACGAAGGAAGGCCAGGAGCGCGTGACGGACCTGCAGAAGAAGCAGGGCGCCGAGTTCGACAAGGCCTTCATGAAGGACATGGTGAAGGACCACAAGAAGGACACGAAGGAGGTCGAGAAGGCGGCGAAGGAGGCGCGCAAGGAGAACCAAACGCAGCTCGCCTCGTTCTTCGAGACCACGCACACGACGCTCCAGGGCCACCTGCAGGAGGCGCAGCGGATCGAGAAGCAGCTCGAGCGGGGCGGCTCGCAGGCGCGCCACGGCTCGCGAGCCGGCGAGATGGGCACCGGCAGCGGCGCGGCAGGCAAGGGTGGCGGGACCGGCGGCGCCGGGGGCCCTTCCGGCTCCGGGACGGGCAGCGGCAGCGCGCCCACCGGCGCGGGCGGGACCGGCGGCGGGTCGGGCGGCGGCAAGTAGCGACGCTCGAAGAAAGTCGCGAGAGCGAGACGGCCGGGCACGGCGACGCGCCCGGCCGTTTCGCGTCCGCGGCGCGCCATCAGCCGCGCACGATCCGCCGCGGCACGCGCACGTCGAACGTCGCGTCGCCGCGGCGCACCGTCAGGACCACCGCGGTCCCCTCGGGCCCGCGGATCGCGTCCACCGCCCCCGCGAAGCCGAGCTCGGTCACGGCCCGCCCCTCCACGCGGATCACGAGATCCCCGGCGGCGATGCCCACCTCCGCCGCCCCGCCGCCGGGCACCACCTGCGCGACCTGCAGCCCGTCGTCGCGCGTCGCGAGGACGATTCCGATCCCGGCGAGATCCACGCGCGGCTCCTCCCCCGCCTCGACCGGCCGGAGCCGGACCTCGAGCGCGCCGGCGCCGCCGCCCGGGGGGGCGTCCACGCCGACGATGCGCGCGTGGTGCCCGGCCGCGGCGACGAACAGCGAGGCGCGGCGCGGCAGGCTCGAGAGCGCGAAGCGGCCGTCGTCCCCCGTGGTCGCCTCGGAGAGCGCCGGGAAGGTCGAGGCGGCGCTCTCGGCGAACGTCCCCTCGACCGAGATGCGCGCGCCGGCGAGCGGGGCGCCCGTCGCGTCGTCGCGCACGATCCCCTCGACGCGCCCGCCCGGCTCGAGGGCAGCGTCCGCCACCGCCTCCGCGTCCGGCGCGGGGACCTCGACGGCGAGCTCCCGCGAGGGCGCGTACCCCGGCGCCGACACGGTCACGACGGCGGGACCGGGCGCGAGGTCGTCGAGCGCGTAGCATCCGGACGGATCGATGACCGAGCGGCTCGCCTGCGGCACGAGGCGGAGCGGCCCGCGGCGCTCGAGCACGGTCACCGTGAAGGGCGCGACCGGCCGTCCGGAGGCGGCGTCGCGGACGCAGCCGCGCAGCCGGCCGCCCGCGCCGAGCTCGAGCAGGAGCTCCCGCGCGCCCGGGCTGACGCGCCGCGCGGTCGCGGGAGCGCGCCCCTCCGCCCGCGCCGTGACGCGGTAGCGCCCGGCGGCGAGGTCCGCGAGCGCGAAGCGGCCCTCGTCGTCCGTCAGCGATTGCGCGGCGGGGGGGCCGGCGCCCCCGAACGGCCCCTCGGGCGCGGCGGTGACGAGCGCCCCCGCGATCGGGCCGCCGCCCCTCTCGACGACGCGCCCCGCCACCGGGCCGGGCGACCCGAGCGAACGGTGGGCGGGCCCCAGCGTCACGGTCACGCGGCCGTTCAGCAGGGCGAGCCCGTCCACGGGGGCGCGCCCGGGGAGGAACCCGTCCTTGCGCGCCTCGAGGACGGCGCCCTCCGGCGCCGAGAAGTGGAACTCGCCCGCGGCGTCCGTCGTGAAACGGTCCGCGATGGGCACGAGCGCCGCCTCGGCCGCGGCTCCCGAGAGCCGCACCTCGGCGCCCGCGATCGCGTGCCCCTCGCGGTCGACCACGCGGCCGGCGATCGGCGTCGCGGGTACGAGGTGGATCTCGAGCCCGCGCACCGGACGCCCCGCGCGCGCGTCGAGCTGGACGGGGCTGTGGCCCCACTCCGGCGCGAACGGCAGGAAGCCCGGAGCCACCACCGCCGCGAGGAGCCAGCGACCCTCCGCCGGTGGCTCGAAGCGAAACGCGCCGTCCGGGCCGGCGCGCACCGAGGCGGCCGCCCCGGCGCGCGAGAAGGTCAGGTCGGCGCCGCCGACGCCGGCGCCGCTCGTGCTCGAGACGACGCGTCCCTCGAACGTGGCCGGACCCGGCGCGGCGGAGTCCGCGCCCGTGGCGGGGACGGCGGGGACGCGGATGGGGAGGCGCGAGGGTGGATGATCCGGCGCCGCGCGGGCGGTGTCGCTCGCGGGCGCGGGCGGGCGGGCGGGCGGGAGCGGAGCGGCGCGCTGCGGCTCGCGCATCGCCCACCAGGCGAGGAGCGCGGCGAGCGCCGCGGCGAGGAGCACGAGCCCGGCTGCGACGGGCGCGCGGCGGCGATCCGGCATGGCGCAGGTATAACGCGCGGCCGGGCGGGACGAGGGCCGGAGAGCGCCGAGGTCCGGCCGGGGTCGCCCCTACGCCGCCAGCGCCGCCGGCCTCGGGCGGATCTCCACCTGCCGCAGCCCCCCTCCGCGCAGCACGTCCACGCGCAGCGCACCCTCGCCGCCGAGCACCATCGCCCGCACCAGATCGTCGAGCGTCTCGACCGGTCCTCCCGCCGCGCCGACCACCAGGTCCCCGCCGCGGAGCCCCGCCGCCTCGGCGGGCGAGCCGGCGACGACCTCCATCACGCGCACGGCCCTCCCGTGCCCGGCGGCCTGCGCGTCGGCCGGATCGAGGTCCTCGCCGCGCGCGGAAACGCCGAGGAAGGGCCTTCGCACCGAGCCGTCGCGGATGAGCACCGAGGCGATCCAGCTCGCGGTGTGCGCCGGGATGGCGAAGCCGATGCCGTGCGCCCAGGGGAGCATCGCCGTCGTGATGCCGACCACCGCGCCGTGGGCGTCCACGAGCGGCCCGCCGGAGTTGCCGGGGTTCACCGCCGCGTCGGTCTGCACGAGCCCCTCGAGCACCTCGCCCCGCGCGGCGGGGAGGTTGCGGTGCAGCGCGGAGACGACGCCCGTCGTGACCGAGCGCTCGAAGCCGAGCGGGTTGCCGATGGCGAGCACGATCTCCCCGACGCGCAGGCGGCGCTCCGCGAGCGGGAGCGGAGGGAGGTCGCGCGCCTCGGCCCGCACGACGGCGAGGTCAGTGAGCGCGTCCGCGCCGGCGAGCTCGCCCTTCACGGTGCGCGCGCCGGAGAGGCGCACGCGCAGCGGGCCGGGCCCCGCCGCCACGTGCGCGTTCGTGAGGATCCAGCCGTCCGGCGCGAGCACCACGCCCGAGCCGAGGCCGCGCCGGTGCTCGACCCCGACCACGCTCGGCGACGCGAGCGCGACGAGGTCGGCGAGGCCGCTCGAGAGGTCCGCGATGGGGATCACGACCGCCTCCCGTGCCCGCGCGCGCCGACCGTGACCGTCACGTCGCGCACCTCTCCGGCGCGCAGCAGCTTCATCGGCACCGCGTCTCCGATCCGGTCCTCGGCGAGGAGCCCGAGGAGCTCGGACGGATCCTGGAGCGTGTCTCCCCCGAACGAGAGGAGCGCGTCGCCGAGGAGGATCCCGGCGCGCTCGGCGGGGCTCTCCGGCTCGACGCGCGTGACGAGGAGCGCCACGTGCTCGCCGGTCGCCGCGCGGAGCGGGGCGGGGAGCGACACGGGCATCGTCGCGAGGCCGAGGTAGCCGCGGCGCACCTCGCCGTGGGCGAGGAGCGACTTCACGACCCGGCGGAGCGTGGCCGGCGGGACGATCATCGCGCTGCCGCGCACGAGCCCCGCGGAGAGGAGCCCGAGCGGCGCGCCCCCCGCGGACACCGCGAGGCCGCCCGAGACGCCGGGGTGCAGCGCGAGCGTGGTCTCGAGGAACCGGTCGATCCGGCCGCCCCGGCCGCCGCGGTACTCGCCCGCTGCGCGCGCGACGAGACCGAGCCCGACGCGCGGGCTCTTGCCGGGGCGCGTCACCCCGAGGACGAGCGCCCCGGCCGCGAGCGGCGGGTCGGTCCAGGGGGCCGGGGCGATCCCGCCGCCGCGCAGGCGGAGGGCGGCGAGGTCGGTGGTAGGATCGCGCCCGACGACCTCGGCGACGGCCGTCTCGCCGGACGGCAGCCCGACGTCGATCTCCTCGTCGCGATCGAGGACGTGATGGGCGGTGACGACGATGCCGTCGGCTGACCAGGCGACGCCGCTCGCCGCGCGGCCGCGGCGGCCCTCGACGCGGACGACGTGCTCCTGGGCGAGGCGGACGAGCTCGGTGAGCTCGTCGGACAGGGCGGACAGGGTGTGGGCTTCCATGGCTTCTCGCTCTCCGTGGGCGCCGGGGACGGTTGGCGCCCGGGGGAAAGCGTAGGAAGGCGAGCGGGGCGGCACATCGGCGGGAGGGACGGGAGCGCGACCTGGTCGGATGGGTAGGATCCGGGGGCGCGGCGGCGAGATCGGGGCGGGGACGTGGCCGGGGTCCGGTCGAGTTCGGGTCGTGGTCGGGTCGGGGTCAGGGTCAGGGTCAGGGTCGAGGTCGAGGTCTGCGCACTCGTCGGATGTTCGAGGTCCCTCCCTCGTCGCGCGCCGTGCGCCGAGCGCCGTTACATCCGCCTCATGTCCGTCCGCGTCCTCCTCGTCGGCGACGACCCGCTCGCTCGCGCGGGGCTCGCGGCGCTGCTTGCCGGCCGCGCGGATCTCGTGCTCGCGGGCGAGTCCGACTCCGATGCCGCGGCGGAGTCGATCGTCGCGACCGGGCCGGACGTGGTGCTCTGGGATCTCGGCGTCGCGGGCGAGGCGGCCGAGGCGCTGAACGGGGCCGGGACCGCGGCGATCCTGGCCCTCGCGGCGGACGAGTCGCACGCCTCCGAGGCGCTCCGCGCGGGCGCGCGCGGCGTGCTCCTCCGCGGCATCACCCCCGACGCGCTCTCGGCCGCGCTGGTCGCGGTCGCGCGGGGGCTCGCCGTGCTGGAGGCGCCGCTCGCGGGCGAGTGGCTGCGGCTCCCCGACGCGCCGCTCGCCGCCGAGGGGCTCACCCCGCGCGAGCGCGAGGTGCTCTCGCTCCTCGCCGAGGGGCTCGCGAACAAGGCCATCGCCGCGCGGCTCGGGATCTCCGATCACACCGCCAAGTTCCACGTGAACGCGATCCTGGGGAAGCTCGGGGTCGAGAGCCGGGCGGAGGCGATCGTCAGGGCCGCGCGGCTGGGGCTCGTGGCGCTGTAGAGCGGTCGCGAGTCCCCCCCGAGACGCCGCGCCGTAACCCGCCGGGGAGCGGCGTCGCGCGTCGGCGGGCGACACGAACAGCGCCAGGGGGACGCCATGGCCGAGGATCCAAGGGAAGCCGCCGAGAAGAAGGCGCAGGCGCGGGTGGAGGAGATGGGCGGGGCGGAGGCGGCGCGCGCGCTCCTGCGAGCGGAGAAGGTCGCGGTCCTCACGACCCTCTCGCAGCGCAGGCCGGGCTGGCCGGCGGCGTCGCTCGCGCCCTTCGCGCTCGACGCGCGCGGGGCGCCGATCCTGCCCCTCTCGGCGCTCGCGCAGCACACCCGCAACCTCGAGGCGGATCCGCGCGCCTGCCTGTTCGTGTACGACGCGGCCGCCGCGGTGAAGGACGCGCGCACGGCGCCGCGGCTCACCCTCTACGGGAAGGTCTCGGTGCTGGAGGGCGCGGACGAGACCGAGGCGAAGACCGCATACCTCGCCCGCCACCCCGACGCGCGCGGCCTCCTCGGCCTCGACTTCAAGCTCTACCGCCTCGCGGTCGAGGAGGCGCAGTGGGTCGGCGGCTTCGCCGCGGCGGGCTGGCTCACGCCTGCTGAGCTGTTCTGACGGGCAGCACGAGTGCGGGTACTGGCCGGACGAGCGTGGGTGTTTCGACCGCCGTCTTACGTGCGCTTGCCGGATTCCGGCATCGACGGGGTCGGCACACGCGCTTCGAGCGCGACACCATGAACGCGAGGGTGGCGGCGGAGCAGGCGAACGTCTCGCCGTGTGTCGGGACGGCTGGGCGCGGCGCAGAGGGTGAATGCGGACTTCTCGTAGGCGCTTCCGCAGCTCGCGCCGGCGCACGGCCGGAGCGTCGCGGGAGGTCCTCTGTTCACCTACCGTAACGACTATCGCCAGCGATAGTCCGCCGGAACTTCGCAGCGTCGCTCGCGCTCAAGGCGTCCCAGTTGCGGTGGGTGAAACAATTCCCATTGACGCCTTCTCGCTTCGATCGCGCTCGGCATATGGGTAGGCGCGGGAGGGCCGCTCTCGCGCACGCGCCTCGCGCGTGAAGCGCGCGCCGATCGGTTTGAGGCTCCGACGAGGGCGCAGCGGAGAACGCCGCGCAGACGCGAACCTGGAGCGTCTCTGGAGCTCCGGAAATCGCGTGCTACGAAGGGTGTACTGGAGGTGCACCCCATGTCTGCGCTCGCCCCCGCTTCACTCGAGTCGAACGTTCTCGCCCTGCGCCTGCGCGAGCTCGCCGGAGAGGAACGAAACGTCCAGGTCGACTTCCTCCTGCACCTCGACGAGTTCGATCGGCGCCGCGCCTTCGTTGAAGCCGGCCATG
>NZ_JALCZB010000063.1:0-25023 GCF_022690745.1 Anaeromyxobacter sp. SG64
TGGCCGACCCCGAGGCGCGCCCCGCGGAAGGCGCCGCGCCCGCCGGCGAGGCTCACGCGGCCCACCGGCCGCGGGGTGGCCGCGCCGGTGCGCCCTCGCCGCGCGCGCGGGAGAGCGCCTCGGGCCCTCCCGCCTCGCTGTCGGTGCACGTCCGGCCGTACGCGCAGCGCGCGCTGCTCGACGGGATCGAGGTGGCGCGCGGGGAGCAGCTCGTCCGCTTCTCGGTCGCGCCGGGCCGCACCCACGTCATCCAGATCGAGCACGCCTGCTGCACGCCGTTCGTCCGGGAGATCACCGCCGAGGAGGCGCAGCGCCTCGGCGAGCTGCGGGTGCCGCTCACGCCACGCCCGGCCCGGCTGCGCGTCGAGGGAGACCCGGCGACGCGCGTGTACGTGGACGGCAAGCTCGTCGGCACCGCGGGCGACTCGCAGCGCGCCTCGTTCGCGATCCCGGTGCCTTCCGGGGCGGACAGCCCCTACGAGGCGCCCGCCCGGATCGGCCTCGAGGCGGCCGGCGCGGCGATGCGCGACGTTCAGGTGAAGCTGCGGGCCGGGGGCGAGGTGATCGTCGCCGCCCCGACGGCGGCGCGGCAGCCGCCCCCGCCCTCCGGCGCGCCGGAGCCCGGCGCGGGCCCCGCGAGCGCGCCCCACTCCGACGGAGCCGTGACGCCGTGATCCCCCTCCTCATCGCGCTCGTGCTCACGGCCCCGCCGGAGCTGAAGCGCGCGAAGGACCGCTTCGAGTTCGGCGCCTACGCGGACGCGGCCGGCACGCTCCGGCGCTACCTCGCCACGGGCCCCTCGCTCAGCGAGGACGAGGCCATCGACGCCTACCGCATCCTCGGCATCTCCGAGTACCACCTCGGCGATCAGGCCCAGGCGCGCGCGGCGTTCGTGAACCTCCTCTCCCACGATCCCGACTACGCGCTCGACCCGTTCCTCGTCCCGCCGCCCATCGTCGAGTTCTTCGACCGCGTGAAGCGGGAGCACGAGCCCGCGCTCGCGCCGCTGCGCGAGCGGCGCCGCGCGCTGCGAGAGCAGGAGCGGCTCGCGGACGAGGCGAAGCGGCGGCTGCTGGCGGAGGAGCAGGCGCGCACCGGGCCGCCGACGAAGGTCGTGCGCGTCCAGGAGCGCCTGTACCTGTTCAACTGGATGCCGCTCGGCGCGGGCCAGTTCCAGAACGGCGATCGCGCCAAGGGGACCGCCATCGCGGCCGGCCAGATCGTGGCCGGCGTCGTGAACCTCTCCGCGATCATCTTCCACAACCAGCTCGCCGAGGACCGCACCCGCTCCTGCATCTCCGGCCAGCCGGGCTGCTCGCGGCCGCCGTACTCCGACTCGGACCGCGTGCTGCTCGGCCGGGTCGAGGCGGTGAAGTACGTGTCCGCCGGCCTGTTCTGGGCGCTCTACGCGTACGGGGTGTGGGACGCGCACAAGCACTTCGTGCCCATCGTCGAGACCGAGGTCTCGCCCGGTGGCGGCGCCGGGTCGGTCAAGCTGGAGTGGGCGTTCTGAGAGACCGATGACGATTCGGAACTGAGGCAAGTCGATCGTGGCAACGCTCATCGTGAAGAGCCCGGACGGCGTGGAGCGCGAGATCGCGCTCGTGAAGCGCATCACGAGCGTCGGGCGCGACGTGGAGAACGACGTGGCGGTGCCCGATCCCGGCATGCCGCGCACGGCGGTGCACATCCACTGGGACGGTCGCGAGTACAACGCCGCCGCGCACGACGGCGCGGACATGACCGTGAACGGCAAGCGGCGCGCGGCGTGGCGGCTCGGCCCCGGGGACCGGATCCGCGTCGCGGGGACCGAGCTCGTGTTCGACCCCGCCCCCCGCGCGGCCCCCGCCCGCCCGGGCCCGAGCTCCGGCCAGCGGCTCCTGGCCCTCGAGACGCTGGTCCGGTTCTCGGAGCGGCTGCTCGGCGCGAACGACCTCGCCCGGCTCCTCGACGAGCTCATCGACGCCCTGCTCGAGGTGACCCACGCCGACAAGGGCTTCCTCATCCTGTTCGAGGACGGCGAGATGACCGTCCGGGCGGCGCGGAACGTGGCGCGCGAGACCATCGAGGGCGCGATGGCGCGGGTCTCCGACTCGATCATCCAGCGCGTCATCGACACGCGCCGGCCGATCGTGGTCGCCGACGCCCTGCACGACTCCGAGTGGTCCGGCTCGACCTCGGTCGTGAACCTGAAGCTCTGCTCGGTGATGTGCGCGCCGCTCATGCAGAAGGGCGACGTCTGCGGCGTCATCTACCTCGGGAACGACAGCGTGGTCTCGCTCTTCGACGACCGCGCGCTCGAGGCGCTCACCGTGTTCGCCGCCCAGGCGTCGCTGCTCGTGCAGAACGGCATGCTGCTCGACTCGCTGCGGCGCGAGAACGTGGCCCTGCGCGAGGCGGTGAGCTCGAAGCAGTACGGCGAGCTCATCGGCTCGGGGGCGTCGATGCGGGAGGTGTTCCGGCGCATCGAGAAGGTCGCCGGGACGGACATCAGCGTGCTCGTCTCGGGCGAGACCGGCACCGGCAAGGAGGTCGTCGCCCGCGAGATCCACCGCCGCAGCGGGCGGGGGAGCGGCCCGTTCGTCGCGGTGAACTGCGGGGCGATCCCCGAGGCGCTCCTCGAGTCGGAGCTGTTCGGCCACGTGCGCGGCGCGTTCACGGGCGCCATCGCCACCCGGCCCGGCAAGTTCCAGGCGGCGCACGGCGGGACCCTGTTCCTCGACGAGGTGGGCGAGATGCCGGCCGCGCTGCAGGTGAAGCTCCTGCGCGCGCTCCAGGAGCGCTCGGTGACGAAGGTCGGCGACACGCGCCCGGAGCCGGTGGACCTCCGCGTGGTCGCCGCGACGAACAAGGTGCTCGAGGAGGAGATCCGCAAGGGCACGTTCCGGGAGGACCTCTACTACCGCCTCAACGTGGTCTCCATCCTCCTGCCGCCCCTCCGCGAGCGCGGCGAGGACCTCGTCGTGCTCGCGAAGTACTTCCTGCAGAAGTACGCGAAGGACTTCGGCGCGAAGGTGCGCGGGTTCGCGCCGAGCGCGGTGGTCGCGATGCGGAAGTACGCCTGGCCGGGGAACATCCGCGAGCTCGAGAACCGCCTCAAGAAGGCGGTCGTCCTCGCCGACAAGGCGCTCGTGTCGGCGGAGGACCTCGACCTGCGGCCGGAGAACCTCGAGCCCATCCTCCCGCTCGTCGCCGCGAAGGAGGAGTTCCAGAAGCGCTACATCAACGAGGTGCTCGAGCGGAACCAGGGCAACCGCACCAAGACGGCCAAGGATCTCGGCGTCGATCCGCGGACCATCTTCCGGCACCTGGAGAAGCTCGAGGCCGAGCGGCGCGGCCAGAAGCTCCCGCCCGACGAGGAGGACGACGCGTGAGGAGAACCGCCAGGGCGGCCGCGATCGCGGCCGTGGTCCTCTCGGGGTGCCCGCTGCCGCAGCCCCTGCCCGATTACCCCGAGGGCCAGCCGGTGACGCCGCCGCGCATCGTGGTCGACGACACCGTCCGCGCGGTGCTCCAGCCGGAGTCGATCGTGCGCGTCCCGGCGGGCTGCCCGCGCGAGCCCGTCTTCCCGCTCGGCGCGACGCTCCGCGACGCCATCACCAACGAGGCGGTCGTGGCGCGCTGGTTCGTGAACTACGACCCGACGAACCGCCCGAGCCTCGCAGTCCAGCAGGCCAACGACATCCTCGCCCCGGGCGACGGGACCGTCGACCCCACGCTGCGCGAGACCCCCGCGTTCCAGTTCCCCGCCTACCAGTACCCGAGCGCAGGCGGCAGCGCCGCGGCCGGCACCGCGGGCGCCCTCCACGTCGTGGAGCTCGTGGTGTCGAACGGCTTCGATCCCAACGCCGACGTCGCGACCGCCACGTCCGCGTATCGCAAGCCGAAGCTCGGGTTCGAGGTCCAGGTCTATCGCTGGGTGTTCTTGACGGTGCCGCCCTCCCCGGACGGCTGCACGGGCGCGGGCTGCGTCACCTGCCCGGCGCCGCCCGTGGTCCCGGCCGGCTGAGCGGGGAGCTCACCGCCGCTCCGGCGGCCGCGCGAGCGCCTCGCGCGCCTCGTGCAGCGAGGCCGCGGCCTGGTGGGCGAGGTTCGCCTCCTCCTGAGCGAACCGGTTCACCTGCGCCCGGTAGGCCCGGTGGAGCTCGAGCACCGCGTCGCGGGCGTGCGCGAGCTCCTTGCGCCCGCCGAAGCCCTGCGGATCCGGATCCGCCGCGTCGAGCCGGCAGCGCTCGGCGAGATCGTCCACGCGCTGCTCCCACTCCCGCGCCCAGATCTCCCAGCGCTGGATGGCGTCCTTCTCGCCGACCTCGTCCCCGAGGCGCCAGGCCCGCTCGTTCTGCTCGGCGTGCAGCGCCTCGAGCTCCGTCACGCACACCCGCAGCGCGGCGCGCGTCGGGAGCGCGCCCGTCGCGGGGGGCCGGTGGGGTCCGCGCAGGTTTCGCACGACGCTCGTCATCACCACCGCGAGCGCGAGGGCGATGACGGCGAAGTAGAGCAGCCAGAGCGCCGTCCGGTACGGCTTGTAGCGGGGGTCCCGCGGCACGCGCGGGACTCTGCCAAACGGGCGACGCCGCGTCGAGTGTTTGGGCGCCGGCGGCGGCTACTGATGACCTGCGAGCACCTCGAGGAACGTGCACGGGCGCCCGCTCCACATCGCCCGCAGGCACCGCACGTAGAAGACGGGACCGAACAGCCGCACGATGGTGACGGAGTGGAACAGCACGTCCCTGCCTGTGATCGCGCCCTGCACGCAGCGGGTGGATTGCATCGGCGGTGCCGGACGGCGCCGCGTCGGCCCGCGGGGAACCTCTCCAATCTGCAAGAGAATCCCCGGGGAGCCCCTTCGGGCGAGCGCGGAAGCCGTGAACTTTGCCGCCCCCTGGGGCGACGAATTTACAGCCTGCCGGTCGAGGGTGAGGCGCATTGCAGTTTTGAATCGAATGCTTTCAACCCTGAAAGGTCCGGACTGGATGCTTTTCAGCCCCGATCCGGAACATCTCGGGATCGTGGGACATATTTTCAGAACCCGAGTGGGCACGTCGATTGAAAGTCATCCCGCCAGGACGTTCGCATCGGCTTGGGGTCACCCCCCCCGCACTCCGAGCCGGCAGCCGGGCGTCCACTTGGGAGCTCTCGGCGCGGTCGCTTTCACCGTCGCTCGTACAACGCCGAAGACGGCGCCGAGAGCTGCCCTTTTCCTCTTCCTTCAGCGTCGACCGACCCGCCGCTCGAGCTCCGAGAGCGGGAGCTCGAAGACCACCGGCCGTCCGTGGGGGCAGCGCGCCTTGAAGTCGATGGCGTCGAGCCCGTCGAGCAGGGCGCGCGCCTCCTCCGGCGCGACGTCCTGGTTCGCGCGGACGGCGGCGTGGCAGGCCATCGTGGCGAGCAGATCGTGCAGCGCCTCGTCCACGGCGCTGCCGGTCCCCACGAGCTCGAGCTGACCCGCGAGATCGAGGAGCAGCCCCTCGAGGTCGACGCCGGCGAGCGCGGCCGGGGTGCCCTTCACGGCGAAGCTATCGCCGCCGAAGGGCTCGACGTCGAACCCCAGCCGGCCGAGCTCGGCGAGCCCGCCCTCGAGCGCCCGGGCGACCGCGGGAGGGAGCGTCACGACCTGAGGCAGCAGGAACGGCTGCACGGGGAGCTGCCTTGTCCGGAATGCCTCGCGCAGGCGGTGGAACAGGAGCCGCTCATGGCTCGCGTGCTGATCGATGACGACGAGCGTCCCGCCCGGGGCCTCGCACAGGAGGTAGGTCCGCGCGTGCTGCCCCACGTAGCGGAGCGAGGCGAAGTACCCGCCAGGCCGCGCCGTGCCCGTCTCGTCCGAGATCGGAAACGCGAACGCGGCCGTGGTGCCCGGCGCCGGCCTCGGGGGCGCGACGAGCGCGCCGCTCCCCTCCGGCGCGTGGGCCTCTCGCGCCCAGGCGAGCACCGCCGCCGTCTCCTCGCCGCCCGCGATCCCGTCGCCGGAGGGCACGAGCGCGTGGGGCGTGGTGGCGGCCCCCGTGCCCGCCGCGCCGCGGCCGTGTGCGAGCCAGGGGGCGGTGCGGAGCGTGCCGGCGATCGCGTGGAACAGGGCGTCGTACACCTCGCGCGCCTCCGCGAACCGCACCTCCAGCTTCTGCGGGTGCACGTTCACGTCGACGCGGTCGAGGGGCAGCTCCACGAACAGCACGCCCGCGGGGTGCCGCCCCGGCGGCAGCGTCCCGGCGAACGCGCGGAGCACCGCGTGAGCGGCCCCCCGGTCGCGGATGTAGCGACCGTTCACGAAGAGATAGAGCGCGCGCCCGGTCGCCTCCGAGTGATCGGGTGAGCACACGAGCCCGCGCACCCGGACCGGGCCGCGCGCGGCGTCCACCGGCACGAGGTGCCGGTGCGCGTCGCGGCCGAGCGCCTGCGCGGCGCGATCGGCGAGCTCCGCACCGGCGCGAGCGCCGAGGACGAGCCGCCCGGCGGATCGCAGCGTGAACCCGACGTCCGGGCGCGCGAGGGCGAGGCGCACCACCGCCTCGCTGACGTGGCCGGCCTCGGTCGGCGGTGCGCGCATGAACTTGCGGCGCGCCGGGGTGTTGAAGAAGAGGTCCCGCACCTCGATGGTAGTGCCGCGCGGACGCGCGACGGGGCCCGCCGCGACGCGCGCGCCGCCCTCGATCTCGAGCCGGGTCCCGGCGCCGTCCTCCGCCGCTGCGGTGTCGAGCCGGAACCGCGCCACCGACGCGATCGCCGGCAGCGCCTCGCCGCGGAACCCCATCGTCGCGATGGCCGCGAGGCCGGCGGCGTCCCGCAGCTTCGACGTGGCGTGCCGCTCGAGCGCGAGGTGGGCGTCCTCGCTCGTCATCCCGCACCCGTCGTCGGCGACCCGCACCAGCGCGAGGCCGCCCTCCTCCACGTCGATCGCGACGGAGGTCGCGCCGGCGTCGAGCGCGTTCTCGACGAGCTCCTTCACGATGGACGCCGGGCGCTCCACCACCTCGCCCGCGGCGATCTGGTTCACGAGCCCGGGCGGAAGGACCTGGATGCGCGGCATCGCGGTGTCGTACCACACCGCCCGGACCCGCGGTGCCGGGTGGCCCGTCCCCGTCCGTCCGTTTGACGAGCGTGGGTACACCCGTCTATGAGGTGCGCGATGGCGGGAGGGAAGAGCCGAGGCCGAACGGGAGCCGGGAAGCGCACGCGCGCGCCCAGGCCCGAGGCCCGCGCACGTCCCGCGCCCAGGCCCAAGCCCACGCATCCGGTGCTGGGGAACGACCCGTTCGCGCGGGGTGCAGCGCCGCGCGAGCCGGTGCCCGCGGTGGCGCGCGCCGGGGTGAGCGGACCGATCCCGACCTCGACCTCGACCCCAGCCGCGACCACGACCAGGATCCCGACCCCGACCCCGACCCCGACCGCACCTCAGGCCCCCTCCCCCGACGCCGCGCGGCTCCGCGCCGCCGCCGATCGGCTCGGCGCGCTGGAGCACCGCGTCGAGAGCACGCTCGAGGGGCTCGAGCACCGGCTCGCCGACGTCGCCGGCCGCGCGGGGCTCGCGTCGGCCGCCGGGGAGCTGAGGGAGACGCTCGCCCGGCTGTTGCCGCGCGTGAAGCACGCGCTCGGGAGCGCGATCGACCTGGCGCGCCTGCTCGAGCCACCCGAGCGGCTCGACCGGTACGGGCTCGACGCGCGCTTCCACGAGCGAGCGCAGCCGCTCCTCGACCTGCTGTACGCGACCTGGTGGCGCACCGAGGCGCGCGGCCTCGACCGCGTGCCGCCGGCCGGTGCCGCCATCGTCGTCGCGAACCACGCAGGGGCCGTGCCGTGGGACGCGCTCGTGCTCCGGCACGCGCTCCACCGCGACCACCCCGCCCGGCGAGACCTCCGTCCCCTCCTCGACGATCGCGAGGCCGGGCTGCCCGTGTTCGGTGCGCTCGCGATCCGCCTCGGGGCGATCCGTGCCGCGCCCGAGCCCGCAGAGCGCATCCTGCGGGACGGGGGGCTCCTCGGCGTCTTCCCCGAGGGGAGCGCGGTCGCGCGGAAGGCGTGGGGCGAGCGCTACTGCATCGAGCGGTTCGGCCGCGGCGGCTTCGTGAAGCTCGCGCTCCGCACCGGCGCGCCCATCATCCCGTGCGCCATCGTGGGCAGCGAGGAAGCCTCCCCGGCCATCTCGCGGCCGGGCTGGCTCGGGGCGGCGCTCGGCCTCCCTGCCCTGCCCCTCGACTCGCTCCGGGTCGGCGCGGCCGGCCTCGTGCCGCTCCCTTCGCGCTGGTCGCTCCGGTTCGGCGATCCGATCGACCTGAGCGGCGCGGGCCCGGACGCGGTGCACGATCCCTCGACGGTGAGCGCCCTCACCGAGCGCGTGCGGTCGACGCTCCAGGCGATGCTCGACGAGGATCTGGCCGCGCGTCGCTCCGTGTTCCTCTGACCGGCGGCTTTCGGGGCCGCGTCGACCGCGGACGAACGCCGGCGCCGGCGAGCTCCAGCTCGCGTCTAGCCGAGGACGAGGGCGGGGTCGGTGTGGGCCCGCGCGAGCAGCTCGTCGCGGGCCTGCTCGTAGCCAGGGCGGCCGAGGAGCCCCTGGGCGTAGCGCTTGCCGGCCTCCACCCCGGGCTGGTCGAACGCGTTCACCCCGTACAGGCCGCCCGCGTACGCGGTGGCGAGCTCGAGGAGCATCAGGAGCTCTCCCATGGCCCGCGCGTCGAGGCGCGGGAGCTGGATCGAGACCGTGGGGCGCCCCGCCTTGCGCAGCGCGGCCTCGGTCGCGCGCCGCTCCGCCTCGATGAGCTCGCCCATCGTGTGGCCGTCGAGGTACGCGATCTCTCCATGCGGGCGGTACGTGTCGGGCACCGGGATCGACACGTCGGCCCGCGGCTGGACGACCCGCACGAACGTCACGACCTTGTCGTGCGGCCCCTCCATCATGAGCTGCATCGAGGAGTGCTGGTCGGTGGCGCCCACCGCGCGGAACGGCGTCGGGCCGACCTCGGGGCGCTTCCCGAGCGACTCCGCCCAGAGCTGCACGAACCAGTCGCCCGTGTCGCGCAGCCCGTCCGCGTAGGGCATGAGCACGTGGATCCGCCGCCCCTTTTGCCGGTCCATGAGGTGCAGCACGCCGGCGTAGAGCAGCGCCGGGTTCTCGCGCAGCGCGCCGGAGCGGCAGCGCGCCTCCATCGCGGCGGCCCCCGCGAGGAGCGCGGTGAGGTCGACCCCGCCCGCGGCGGCCGGCAGGAGCCCCACGGCGCTGAGCGCGCTGAAGCGACCGCCCACGCTCGCGGGCACCGGCAGCGCCCGCAGCCCCTCCGCGTCGGCGATGGCGCGGAGGGCGCCCTTCGCCGGGTCGGTCACGAGGACGCAGCGCGAGCGATACCCCTCCTCGCCGAACCGGGCGATGCAGCGCTCCCGCAGGACGAGGTGCTGCGCCATGGTCTCGGCGGTGCCGCCGGACTTCGTGATGGTGGCGAAGCAGGTCTCCTCGAGCTCGAGCGTGCCGAGGAGCGCCTCGAAGGTGGCGGGGTCCGAGTTGTCCGGGAAGAAGACGCGCATGGCGCCGCGCCGGTCGCGCGGCAGGAGGTTGTGGAAGGGGTGCGTGAGCGCCGAGAGGATGGCGCGGCCGCCGAGGGAGCTGCCGCCGATCCCGAGCACGACGAGGTTCTCGAACCGGGCGGCGAGATCGCGCGCGAGCGCGGCGCTCGCGTCGGCCGTGGCCGCGTCCCGCGGCAGGTCGGCGAAGCCGAGCTCGCCCGAGCGGCGCCGCGCCTCGAACCCGTCGAAGGCGGCCGCCGCGGCGGGCGCGAGCGCGTCGAGCGCGTTCGCGCCGAGGCCGTCGGCGGCGGCGTCGAAGCAGCCGTTCACGTCGAGTGACAGGCGATCCATGGGTTCCCTCCCGGTGCGCCGCCACTCTAGCGACGGTCCGCCGCGCTGGCGAGGACTCGCGGCGCGGGGGCCCCGACGGTGTCCGACGGCCCTCAGCCCGGATCCGGGACTGCGGCGGAGCGGGGCGCCGCCCCCGCGGCCGTGCGGTGGGCGAAGCGGACGCGGTCCGGCGCCATCCGGAGGTCGCGCACCAGGCCGACCGCGGAGAGGAGCCGGAGCGCGTAGAAGGAGACGTCGATCTCCCACCAGAAGAAGCCCTGGTGCGCCGTCGACGGGTAGAAGTGGTGGTTGTTGTGCCACCCCTCCCCGAGCGTGAGGAGCGCGAGCAGGAGGCTGTTCCGGGAGCCGTCCCCCGTCTCGTAGCGCCGGCGGCCGAACACGTGGGCGAGCGAGTTGATGGCGAACGTCCCGTGCCACAGGAGCACCGTCGAGACGCAGAAGCCCCAGAGGAACGCCGGCAGCCCACCCGCCAGGAAGAGGCCGCCCCCGAGGGCGAGCGGCACGGCGAGGTGCCAGCGGTCGAGGACGCGGAGCTCGGGGTAGACGGCGAGGTCCTTCACCCGCTCGAGCTTCGTCGCGTCGTAGCGGCGCGCCAGGATCCAGCCGACGTGGCTCCACCAGAAGCCGCGCTCGAGCGGCGAGTGCACGTCCTCGGGGCCGTCGGAGTACCGGTGGTGGTCCCGGTGGTGGGCGGCCCACCAGAGCGGCCCCTTCTGGACGGCCGACGCGCCGAGCACCGCCAGGGCGAGCTGGAAGGGGCGCGACGTGCGGAACGCGCGGTGCGAGAAGTAACGGTGGTACCCGGCCGTCACGCCGAACATCCGGAGGAGGTAGAGACCGACGGCGAGGGCGATGTAGCGGCCCTCGACGGGCGCGAGGAAGGGCGTCGCGAGGGCGGCCGCATGGACCGCGAAGAACGGGAGGGAGTGACCCCAGTGGATCGCGTCGAGGTTCCGGGGAGGCGTGGTCGTCATCTCCGGGCGATCTGGCGAGCGGCCGTCATGGGCGGGTCACCGCGCGCACGGTGGCCCGCCCCGCGGCGGAGCGCGGGGGATGCGCCATGCTGGATCGAGGACCACCCTTCGTGTGGGAGGGCCGGGGACCGGCGGGGAGCTCCTTCCGACCGCCTGGCTGCGCCATGGAGATGCTCGAGACCCCCACGACGGTCGAGGCGGCGAACGACGTCCAGAAGGAGGCGTTCATCCGCCTCATGGCCGAGACGCTCCCGCTCGCGGGCTACTCGGGGGTTCGGGCCGATCTCCCGGGCTGGGACCAGCCCGAGGTGATCCACGGCGCGATGCGCGATCACCGCCCGGCGCTCTTCTGCGACGCCCCGAAGCCGGTGTTCCTCGACGTGCTCTCACCCGGTCCGGTGACGCTCGAGGACGTCGCGAGCCGGTGGCAGCTCTTCGCCTCCGCCGCGGAGCTCACCGGGGGCGAGTTCCACGTCGTCATCCCGCGCTGGGTGGCGGGGCGCGACGGGAAGCAGATCGCGAAGCAGATCGCCGAGCTCGTCGGCGTCCGCATCGGCTTCATCTGGGCTGTCTAGCCGCCCTTTTTCCTCACGGCGCCGACGCGGAGGAGGTGGACGGCGCAGCCGCTCCGCCCTCGCCCGCCGCGGCCACGGCCCGCAGGAACGCCCAGAGATCCTCGCTCGCCTCGGCTCCCGGCGGCTCGATCCCATCGGTGCGGGCCGGATGGCTGCGCATCAGCTCCCGGAAACGGTCGTGCGACAGCCGCTCCGCGACCGCCGTGAGATCCGGCCCGCGCTCCCCGCCGGCGGTCCGCAGCCGGTGACAGGCGACGCAGCGCGCGCCGAACTCGCCCGACCCGAGCCGGGCCCGGTCGGAGGCGCCCGGGGGCGCGGCGAGCGCCGTCCCGAGCGTCTTCTGCCAGAAGACGATCTCGAGCGCGCGAACCCCGTGCGCCCACCAGGAGGCCTGCCGGGGATCCGTGGTGAGCCCCGCCTGCTCCAGGTTGGGCCACGCGAGGACGCGCATCGCGATCGGCGCGCCGTCGGCCCGGTCCGCGACCACCGGCCGCAGCTGGCGGATCAGGGTGAGCGGGATGGGGACGGCCGTGCCCTCGGTGGTGCGCACGATGACGGTGTCCGTCCCCTTCTTCGGCGCGGCGCGCTCCGAGACGAGCAGCGCGAGCGGGGTGCCCTCCCAGAGCGCCTCGCGGCCGGAGACCGGGTCGACGCCGCGCACGGCGCGGCGGGGGAGCGCGGCGAGGTCCTTCTCACCGACCGCGTAAGGCCCCCCGTCGACGGCGCCGCGGATCTCGATCACCGTCTCGCCCTGCGCGGAGCGCGGCAGGCGCGCGCCGGAGGAGCACGCGGCGAGGGCGAGCAGGAGGACGAAGCGGACGTTTCTCATCGGCTGCCTTTCGGGATATCTTGCGCGCACTCTGAAGGAGTGATCCCGCATGGCACGCGCGTTCATCGGAAGCATGGAGTGCCGGGTCGTGGTGGACAAGGATCTCGGCGACAGCTGGGCCGTCGCGGTGTACCCGCCCGCCGCGTCGCCGCTCGTCGTCAAGATCCAGGGCAACGACAAGGAGAAGGCGACGCTCGGCGCGCTCGAGGTCCTGCAGAAGGCCGGCAAGATCGATCGCTTCGAGCTCTGAGCGGGGCCCGGCCCGCCGCGGCGCGCGGCCCGTCCTCCGTGGGCGCGGCGCCTGCGCGGCCTCACCCGGGCTCCGTCCGGACCACCGCGCCGTCGGGGAGCGCCGCGAGCAGCTCCGCCAGCGCCGCGTCCACCCGCGTCCCGTCCTTCGCCTCGATCGTCACCTTCACGCGGTGATCGGCTTCGTCGAAGCGCGGGTAGCTGCCGATCTCCACCGCCGGGTGTGCCTCCGCGACGCGCGCGAGCGCCGGCGCGATCTCGTCCTCCCCGAGCGAGAGGAAGACGCACGCGAGGTGGAACGGATCGGCCGCGAGCAGGTGCGCGATCCGGTCGAACTGCCAGCGGAAGAACTGCGGCACGCCCGGGAGCATGACGACGTTCTCCACCACGAGGGTCGGGAACGACGGGTCTCCGAGCAGGCGCGTCCCCTCGGGCACGTCCGCCATGCGCAGCGTCGCCTCGGGCGGCTCCGCCCCGTCGTGATGGCGGCGGTGCATCGCGCGGAGGCTCTCGACCAGCGCGCCCGAGCGCACGAGCCGGCGCCCGAGGGCGCGCGCCACGGCCGGGACCGTCACGTCGTCGTGGGTCGGGCCGACCCCGCCCGAGGTGAACACCCAGGTGGCGCGGCGACGGGCGCGGTCCACGGCGTCGACGACGTCGTCCACGCGGTCCGGGAGGGTCAGGATGGCGTCGAGCTGCACGCCGAGATCGCGCAGGCGGCGCGCGGCCCACGGGCCGTTCTCGTCCTGCACCTTCGCGGAGAGCACCTCGTTGCCGATGACGACGAGGATCGCCGTGGGACCGGGCATCCCATCTAAGTAGAGGGCGCGCGCGAGATCCGCAAATCGCGCGACGGGGCGCGGCGCTGCCGCGGGGGCGTCTCGGGGCCGAAGGGCGGGTCCGCGGCCCGCGTCAGCGGCCGGAGCGGAGCTTCTCGACCGCGGCCCAGACCGCGTCCGCCACGGCCTCCACCGGCGCCTCGCCGTCGAGCTCCACCACGCGCTGTCCCGCGGCGCGGAGGAGCGCGATGCCGCGGTCGTAGCTCCGCGCCACCGCGCGCTGGAAGTCCGACACCTCGTACAGCTCCGGGTCCATCGTCGCGGCGCGCCGCCGCTTCAACGCCACCGCCGCGCGGGCGCGCAGGAAGAGCGTCACGTCCGGCGTGGCCGCGCGGGCGTTCACCGCCTCGACCCAGGCCAGCGCGCCGGTCGTGAGCCCCTGGTAGGCGAGCGACGAGAGGGTGAAGCGGTCCGAGACGACGTCGACGCCCTCCGCCAGCTTGGGGGCGATCTCGGCGGCGACGTGGTCGAGACGATCGGCGGCGAAGAGCAGCGCGAGCGCGCCGGGATCGAGCTCACCCTCCCCCCGCCCGCCCACGACCCGCCGCGACAGCGCCTGGCGGACGAGGCTCCCGATCGGACCTCCGGACGGCTCGGCGGTGACGTGGACCGCCCGGCCCGCGCCGCGGAGGCGATCGCCGAGCAGACGCGCCTGCGTCGTCGTCCCGGCCCCGTCGAGCCCCTCGAGGACGATGAAGCGGCCGCGGCGGACGCGCCTCGCCGGCATGTCAGTGATCGAGCCCCAGCATGCCGCGGAGCGCGAGCAGGCGGGAGAAGAGCGCGTCCTCGTCGCGCATCAGGCGCCGCGCGCGGAGCGCCTCGCGCAGGGCGAGGGCCGCGAGGACCGCGGCGAGCACGACGGCGAGGTAGAAGAACACCGGCGGTCCGGTCGGGATCTTCCGCGCGACGCCGGGCGCCGGGGTCCCCCAGCGATCCCAGCCGAGCTTCACGGCGAGACCGATGCCGATGAGGGCCGCGAAGCCGACGTACGCGCCACGCCGGACGTGGTCGATCGAGCGGCGGATCTCGAGGCGCGCCGCGAGCGCGTCGTGCTCGGCGCGCAGCGCGGCGGGGTCCTGGGCGGGGGTGGTCACCATCGGGCCGTTTCTACCGCTGACCGAAGCGGGCGGCAATCGCGTCCTGGACCGCCCCGAGCGTCGCGGCGAGCTTGACGCCCGGGTTCCGGAGGGGCGAGGCGATCCCCGGCAGCGTCCCGTCGTGGTAGCCGACCTTGAAGTCCGAGAACTTGAGCCCGTGCGCCGTGGAGATCACGACCACCCGCTCGCCCCTGCGGATCGCGCCGCGCGCGGCGAGCTTCTCGAGCGCGGCCAGCGCGACGCCCGTGTGCGGACAGGTGAACAGCCCGGCGCGGTCGGCGCGCGCCGCGGCGTCCGCGAGCTCCTGCTCCGTGGCCTGCTCGACGACGCCGTCGAGCGCCTCGAGGGCGCGCAGCGCGCGCTTCGCCGACACGGGGGCGCCGATCTGGATCGCCGAGGCGAGCGTCCGCTGCGCCGCGACCGGGGGCACGACCACCGCCGCGGTCGGCCTCACGCCGGCGCCGCTCGTCGCCCGCCACAGCGGGTTCGCCTGCGCCGCCTGCGCGACGACGAGGCGCGGGAGCCGGTCGACGAGCCCGAGCTCCTTCATGAGCAGGAAGCCCTTCCCGACCGCGCTCGCGTTCCCGAGGTTGCCGCCCGGGATCACGATCCAGTCCGGCGAGCTCCAGCCGAGCTGCTGCGCGATCTCGATGGAGGCGGTCTTCTGCCCCTCGATGCGCAGCGAGTTCATCGAGTTCGCGAGGTAGATGTCCTTCGTGTGCGCGAGCTCCCGCACGACGCGCATGCAGCCGTCGAAGTCGGTGTCGAGCTCGAGCACGAGCGCGCCGTTCGAGATGGGCTGGACGAGCTGGGCGGTCGAGATCTTGCCGCGCGGCAGGAGGACGACGCTCGGGATCCCCGCGGCGGCGCAGTAGGCGCTGAGGGCGGCGGAGGTGTCGCCCGTCGAGGCGCAGGCGACGGCGCGCACCGCCTGGCCGCGGGCGCGCATCTCGTTCACCGCCGAGACGAGCACCGTCATGCCCAGGTCCTTGAAGGACCCCGTGTGCGTGACGCCGCACTCCTTCACCCAGACGTCGTCGAGGCCGAGCTCGCGGGCGTAGCGGTCCACCCGCAGGAGCGGGCTGCCGCCCTCGAACATCGAGACGACGTTCTCGGTCGCGAGCTGCGGGTAGACCCACTCCTTCTTGCCCCACACGCCGGAGCCGTACGGCCACGCGCCGAGCTTGAAGCGGGAGTCGAAGAGCGCCTTCCAGTCGTCGCCGGATCGCGCGGCGAGCGCCGCGCGATCGTGCTCCACCTCGAGCAGCCCGCTGCAGCGCGGGCACTCGTAGACGACGTCGACGAGCTCGGCGCGGAAGTCGCAGCCCGCCGCGCAGCGGAACCAGGCCGAGGGGGCCGGAGCGGACGCCCGAGCGGACACAGGTCACCTCCCCTTCTGCAGCAGGCCGTGGACGCGCTCGGCGGCGAGCGCGAGGCGCGCCTCGTCCTCGACGAGCGCGATGCGGACGAAGCCCTCGCCGGCGGCGCCGAACCCGACCCCCGGCGCGACGCAGACCCCCGCCTCCTCCACGAGCCGGCGGGCGAACTCGAGCGAGCCGAGCCCGCGGAACGGCTCGGGGATGGGCGCCCAGGCGAACATGCTCGCCGCGGGCGGCGGGATGCGCCAGCCCGCCGCACCGAACGCGGCGACGAGCGCGTCCCGGCGGCGCTGGTAGCGCGCGCGGTTCGCGACGACGTCCTCCTCGCACTCGTCGAGCGCCGTCACCGCCGCGAGCTGGGTCGGGCCGAACAGGCCGTAGTCGAGGTAGCTCTTCACGCGCGCGGCCGCGGCGACGAGCGCGGCGTTCCCGGCGCAGAACCCCACGCGCCACCCCGCCATCCCGTAGCTCTTCGAGAGCGACATGAACTCGAGCGTGCGCTCGCGCGCCCCCGGGATGGTGAGCATCGCCGGCGCGCGTCCCCCGTCGAACACGAGGTCGCCGTAGGCGAGGTCGGAGATGATGAAGAGGTGCCGGGCCTCGGCGAAGCGGACGATCTTCTCGAGGAGCTCGGGCGTCGCGACCGCGGCGGTCGGGTTCGCGGGGAAGTTCACCACGATCCCCTTCGGGCGCCGCTCGGCCTTCTCCGTCGCCTCGACGAGCGAGTCGAAGAAGTCGAACCCGGGCCCCACGCGCACCGGGATCGTCTCCGCGCCGGCGAGCACCGCGCCGTAGGCGTGGATGGGGTACGTCGGCGTGGGCGCGAGCACCGCGTCGCCCTCGGCGAGGAGGCCGAGCAGCGCGTGGCCGATGCCCTCCTTCGAGCCGATGGTGATGAGCACCTCGCGGGCGGGGTCTACCTCGACGCCGTGCCGGCGCTTCCACCAGCGTGCGGCGGCGGCGCGGAGCTCGGGCAGGCCGCGGGGATCGAGGTAGCGGTGGAGGCGCGCATCCCCAGCCGCCTCCCTCAGCCGCTCGACGACGCGCGCCGGGGCGCCGCGGTCCGGGTTCCCCATCGAGAGGTCCACGACGTCCACACCGCGGGCGATGGCCTCGTCGCGGAGCCGATCCGTGATCGTGAAGACGTACGTGGGGAGCCGCTTGACGCGCGCGAACACCTCGGGGTCGTGGAAGGTTTTCATGGAGGGACCCGCCAATTTGCCGGGAGCCGCCCCGCATTTCAAGGGGGCGAGCGAAGCCTCACGGCGGCGGCCGCGCGCCGCACGCCGGGCACGAGCGGCCGCGGACGAGCGCGCCGCAGCCGCAGACGTGCCCTGCCGGCGCGGCCGGCGCGCCGGAAGCCCCGCCCGCGAGCGGCAGGCGCATCCCGCACTGGCCGCAGATCCGCTCGCCGGGGAGCGCCGGGCTCCGGCAGTAGCGGCAGGTGACGAACACGGGGAGCGGCGTCGGCCCGTCGTCCGGCCCCTGCTGCGCCGTCCGCTCGAGGCCGTCCAGCGCGGGCGCGTCGACGTCCTGCGGCGCGATGCGCGTCTGCTCGAGCTCGAGCGGCGGCGGCGCCACCGCGCCGGCAGGCGCGTGGGCGGTCGGCTCGAGGCCCTCCACGGGCGGCGCGTCCGCCGCCCACGTGGCGGGATGGAGGGTCGGCTCCAGCCCGTCGAGCGCGGCCATCCCCGCGGCGAGGTCGGCCTCCGGCGCGAGCGGGCCGCCGCAAAGCTCGCACGCCCCTGCGCCGGGCTGGGAGTGGTCGCACACCGGACAGACGATCATCGCGGGGGAGTGTAGCGCATCAGCCGGCGGCGCCGGTGAGCGGCACGAAGCGGACGGGGATGAGCTCGGTCCAGACGTTCGCGCCGTCGTTGCCCTTGTCGACGGCGCGCAGCACCTGCAGGTCGGGCGCCTCGCCCACCGGGATCACCATCCGGCCGCCGGGCGCGAGCTGGGCGACGAGGGCGGGCGGCACCTCCGGGGCGGCGGCGGTCACGAGGATCCGCTCGAAGGGCGCGGCCTCGGGCCAGCCCGCCCCGCCGTCTCCGGTGCGGAGGCGGAGGTTCTGGAGACCGAGCGTGCCGAGCAGGACCTCGCGCGCGCGCTCCGCGAGCGCGGGGACGATCTCGATCGAGAACACCTCCGCCGCGAGCCGCGCGAGGAGCGCCGTCTGGTACCCGGAGCCGGTCCCGACCTCGAGCACGCGCTCGCGGCCGCCGAGGCGGAGCTGCTCCGTCATGTAGGCGACCACGAACGGCTGGGAGATGGTCTGGCCGAAGCCGATGGGCAGCGGGTGATCCGCGTCCGCCGAGCCGCGCAGGTCCGGGGGCACGAACAGCTCGCGCGGCACCTCGGCCACGGCGCGCAGGACCGCGGGATCCCGGATGCCCATCGCCTCCAGGGCGCGCGACAGGTCGGCGCTCACGAGGCCATCCTAGACGGTCGGTCACGACCGGGAAACGGTGAGACCGAAGCCTGCCGCTCAGCCGATCTGCGCGAGGGAGAGCCGCCCGGACCAGCGCTCCCCGAGCGCCTCGGCGGCCGGCCGGTGCTCGGCGCGGCGCAGCTCGGGATCGGCCTCCACGAGCGCGAACGCGTCCTCGCGCGCCTCCTCCAGGATGGCCTCGTCGCGGTAGAGGTCGGCGACCTCGAAGAGCTTCTGGCCCGACTGGCGCGTGCCGAGGAGCTCGCCTGGGCCGCGGATGCGAAGGTCCACGCGGGCGATCTCGAACCCGTCCTGCGTCTCCTCCATGGCGTGGAGCCGCTCCCGCGCCTCGTCGCCCACCCGCTTGAAGTGCGCGATGAGGAGGCAGTGGCTCCGCGACGCCCCCCGGCCGACCCGCCCGCGGAGCTGGTGGAGCTGGGAGAGCCCGAAGCGCTCGGCGTGCTCCACGATCATCACGCTCGCGTTCGGGACGTCCACGCCCACCTCGATGACGGTGGTCGCGACGAGCACGCGGAGCGCCCCCGACCGGAAGCGATCCATCACGGCCTGCTTCTCGTCGCCCTTCATCTTGCCGTGGAGGAGCCCGACCTCGTGGCCGGCGAAGACGCGGCGCAGCTCCTCCGCGCCCGTCGTCGCGTCGGCGAGATCGGTCTTCTCGGACTCGGCGACGAGCGGGTAGACCACGTACACCTGCTGCCCCGCCTCGAGCTCCCGCCGCGCGACGTCGTAGGCGGCCCGCCGCTGCGAGTCGCCGTAGACCCTCGTCGCGACCGGGGTGCGGCCCGGAGGGAGCTCGCCGATCTTGGACTGGTCGAGGTCGCCGTAGAACGCGAGGGCGAGCGTGCGCGGGATCGGCGTCGCCGTCATCACGAGCACGTCGGGGCGGCGCCCCTTCGAGATGAGCTTCGCGCGCTGCAGCACGCCGAAGCGGTGCTGCTCGTCCACGACCACGAGGCCGAGGCGATCGAACGCGACGTCCTGCTCGAGGAGCGCGTGGGTCCCCACCGCGATCCGGGCCGTGCCGTCCGCCACCCGGGCGCGCGTCTCCTTCTGCCCCTTCCCGCGAGACGCGGCCGCGACGAGCGCGACCTCGACGCCGGTCCCCGCGAGCCAGCCCGCGAGCGTGCGGGCGTGCTGCTCGGCGAGGAGCTCCGTCGGGACCATGAGGGCGGCCTGGTGGCCGGAGCGGACGGCGACCATCATCGCCGCGAACGCGACGGCGGTCTTGCCGCTGCCCACGTCGCCCTGAAGCAGCCGGTTCATCGGCTCGGGCCGGGCCATGTCGCGGGCGATCTCGTCGAGCGCCCGGGCCTGCGCGCCGGTGAGCAGGAACGGGAGGAGCTCGAGCGCGCGCGCGATCACCGCCGGCGAGGCGTCGAACGCGATGCCAGGCTCGGTGCGCACGCCCCGCCGGCGCAGCGCGAGGGCGAGCTGCAGGAAGAAGAGCTCCTCGAAGACGAGCCGGCGGAAGGCGGGGGTGGCGCGCTCGGCGGCGAGCGCGAGGTCGGTGCCGGGCGGGGGGAAGTGCGCGTCGTGCAGCGCCGCGGCCCGCGAGAGGAGCTCGCGCCGCGCCCGCACCTCGGGCGGCAGGTCGTCCACCACGAGCGGCGCGTGCTCGTCGACGAGCCGCTTCACGAGCCTGCGCAGCGCCGGGTGCTGGTAGTCGGCCGGGCCGGCGTAGATGGGGACGATGCGCCCGAAGCTCGCCGAGTCGCCCGCCGTGAGCTTCTCGACCTCGGGCTGGCTCATCTGGAGCCGCCGGCCGAACCCCTCGGTCACCTTGCCCGAGCAGAGGAGCCCTTCACCCGCCGCGAACTGCCGCAGGCGCCACGGCGGCGGGTTGAAGAACACGAGCTCGAGCGCGCCCGACGCGTCGGCCACGCCGACCTTCAGGAGCGGCCGCCCGTTCCGCATGCGCTGCACGCGGACGTGCTTCACCGTGCCGAGCACGATCCCCTCGTCGCCGGCCCGCAGCTCCGCGACGCGCCGGACGTGCGTGCGGTCCTGGTAGGCCTTGGGGAAGAACTCGAGCGCCTGCTCCACCGTGGTGCGCCCGCGCTCCTCGAGCTGGGCGCGCGTCGCGGGGTGGACGCGGGGAAGCTCGGCGAGCGCCGTCGCGAGCCGCTTGCGGCGGGCGGCGCGCTCCTCCGGCGAGCGCGGAGGAGGCGCCTCCGTCCAGGGCTCGGGGGCCGGCGGGGGCGAGGCGGTCGTCGTCGGGGACGCGGACGCGGACGAGGACGAGGACGAGGACGCGGTCGGGGTCGGGGTCGGGGTCGGGGTCGGGGTCGGGGTCGGGGTCGGGGTCGGGGTCCGTGCCGCGGGCGTGGACGGAGCCGCGGGCGTGGACGGAGCGGCGGGCGTGGACGGAGCGGCGGGCGTGGACCGCGCGGTGGGCGAGGTCGGCGCCGCGGGCGCGATCCTCCTGCTCTTCCCGAGCTCGGTCCGCCCGAGCCGGGCGACCTCGCGCAGCTCGTCGGGCACGGGGATGAGCGCGGAGAGGCCGCCCGCGATGCGCGTCAGCGCGGCGCGACGGCCGTCCAGGGGGAGCGCGTCGAACCCGTCGGCCTCGACCGCGAGCCGCTGCAGCGCCGGGGTGTCGGGCGCGCCGGCGGCCCGGGCGCGGGCGATGGCGCCGCGCGCGAGCTCGCCGAAGCCCTTGAGGCGCGCCGCGCCGACGAAGCCGTCCTTGACCGCGAAGCGGAGCGGCGGCACGAGCGCCGCGAGCGCCTGCTGCGCGGCCTCGAGGCCGGGACCCGGCTCCCCGGCGGCGGGCGCATCGCCCTGGCGGCCCCTCCGCTCCACGGCGCGAGGCTACCAGCGCGGTCCGACTACTCCCCGGACTCGGCGGGCAGCTCCTCCTCGACGAAGGCGATGGAATGGATCTCGTACTCCTTCTCGCCGCCGGGGGTGCGCACCGTCACGGTGTCCCCCTCCTCGCGCCCGATGAGCGCGCGCGCGATGGGGCTCGTGACCGAGATCCGCCCCTGCTTCAGGTCCGCCTCGAGCTCACCGACGATCCGGTAGGTCACCTGATCGCCGGAGTCGGAGTCCTCGAGCGACACGGTCGCGCCGAACACGACGCGATCGCCGACGTGCTTCGAGACGTCGATGACCTCGGCGCTCGCGATCCAGTGCTCGACCTGGAGGATGCGGCCCTCGATGTGGCTCTGCTTCTCCTTGGCCGCGTGGTACTCGGCGTTCTCGGAGAGATCGCCGTGGGATCGCGCCTCGGCGATCTCCTTCACGATCTTCGGGCGCTCGACGTTCTTCAGGCGCTTGAGCTCCTCCTTGAGCCGGAGGAGGCCGCCCTTCGTCATGGGGACGCGCTCGGACATCATCCACCTTCCGAAAAAATGACTGCGGCCGGCCCGAGAAGCCCGGGGCGGCCGCTTCCAGACCTTTCAGTAGAGCGCCCGCGGCTTGCTGTCAACGGGACGCCTGCCGGCCGACCCCGTGGTACTCCTGGATCGAGCGAACGCTCGGACTGCCGCCGCGGGCGGCCTCCATCGCCCCCACCGCCGCTCGGGCGCCGGTCAGGGTGGTGAAGTAGGGCAGGCCCTTCATCAGGGTCTCCCGCCGGATGGAGTAGCTGTCGGCGATCTCCTGCTTGCCGGCCGTCGTGTTGAACACGAGGTGAACGTCCCCGTCCTTGATGCGGTCCACGATCGAGGGGCGCCCCTCGTGCAGCTTGAGGACGAGCGTGGTGGGGATGTCGCGCGCCCCGAGGTACGCGCTCGTCCCGGCGGTGGCGAGCACCTCGAAGCCCAGGGCGACGAGCCGCCGCGCGACGTCCACGATGGCGGGCTTGTCGGAGTCCTTCACCGAGACGAACGCCCGGCGCCCGGCGCCGGTGCCGGGGAGCGTGTTGCCCGCCGCCGCCTGCGCCTTGAAGAACGCCCGGTAGAAGTCGAGGTCGATGCCCATGACCTCGCCGGTCGAGCGCATCTCGGGCCCGAGCATGGTGTCGACCCCCGGGAAGCGCGCGAAGGGGAAGACCGCCTCCTTGACCGAGACGTGCCGCGGCCGCTCGGCCCCGCGCGCCCCCGCCTCCTCGAGGCTCTTGCCCACCATGCAGAGCGAGCCCGCCTTCGCGAGCGGCAGGCCCGTCGCCTTGCCGACGAACGGCACGGTCCGGCTCGCGCGCGGGTTCACCTCGAGGACGTACACGTCGTCGCCCTGGATGGCGAACTGGACGTTCATGAGGCCGACGACGCCGAGCTCCTTCGCGAGCTCGACGGACTGACGCCCGATCTCCGCGACCTTGTCGGGCGCGAGGCTGAACGGCGGCAGGGCGCACGCGGAGTCGCCGGAGTGGATGCCGGCCTCCTCGATGTGCTCCATCACGCCGCCGACCACCACGTCGCGGCCGTCGGAGACCACGTCCACGTCGACCTCGGCCGCGTCCTTGAGGAAGCGATCCACGAGGACGGGGCGCTCGTTCGAGGCCTGCACCGCCTCACGCAGGTAGGTCTCGAGGTCCTTGTCGTCGTACACGACCTCCATGGCGCGGCCGCCGAGCACGTAGGACGGGCGGACCATGACCGGGTAGCCGATGCGCCGCGCGACCGCGAACGCCTCGCCGGCGCTGCGCGCGACCCCGTTCTCCGGCTGGCGCAGCCCGAGCTTCACGATGAGCTCGGCGAAGCGCTCGCGGTCCTCGGCCCGGTCGATCGCGTCGGGCGTCGTGCCGAAGATCGGCACGCCCAGCTCGTGGAGCGGCACCGCGAGCTTGAGCGGCGTCTGCCCGCCGTACTGGACGATGAGCCCCTCCGGCTTCTCGACGTGGACGATCTCGAGCACGTCCTCGAGCGTGAGCGGCTCGAAGTAGAGCCGGTCGGAGGTGTCGTAGTCCGTCGAGACCGTCTCCGGGTTGCAGTTGACCATGATGGTCTCGTACCCGGCCTTCGACAGCGCGAACGACGCGTGCACGCAGCAGTAGTCGAACTCGATGCCCTGCCCGATGCGGTTCGGGCCGCCGCCGAGGATCATCACCTTGCGGCGATCGGTCGGCGCCGCCTCGCACTCCTCCTCGTAGGTGGAGTACAGGTACGGCGTGTAGGCCTCGAACTCGGCGGCGCAGGTGTCGACCCGCTTGAACACCGGCCGGACCCCCGCCTTCCAGCGCGCGTCGCGCACCGCCTTCTCGGTCGTGGTGACGAGCTGGGCGATGCGCTTGTCCGAGAAGCCCATCCGCTTCACGGTACGGAACGCCTCGGCGCCGGCGGGGAGGCCGCCCTCCGCGAGCCTCGCCTCCGCGCGGACGATCCCCGCCATCTCGCGCAGGAACCAGGGGTCGACGTAGGTCAGCGCGTAGAGGTCGTCCACCGACAGGCCGGCGCGGAGCCCCTCCGCGATCCAGAAGATGCGGTGGGAGCGCGGCACGCGGGCCTGCGCCTTGATGCGCTCCACCTCGTCGGCCGAGTACGCGTCGCCGGGGCGCTTGCCGAGCGGCGACTCGAGCCCGCAGCGGTCGATCTCGAGCCCGCGGAGCGCCTTCTGCAGGCTCTCCTGGAACGTCCGGCCGATGGCCATGACCTCGCCGACGGACTTCATCTGCGTCGTGAGCGTGTCGTCGGCGCCCTTGAACTTCTCGAACGCGAACCGCGGCACCTTCGTCACGACGTAGTCGATCGTCGGCTCGAAGGAGGCGGGCGTGTAGCGGGTGATGTCGTTCTTGAGCTCGTCGAGCGTGTAGCCGACGGCGAGCTTGGCGGCGATCTTGGCGATGGGGAACCCGGTCGCCTTGGAGGCGAGCGCGGACGAGCGCGACACGCGCGGGTTCATCTCGATGACGACCATCCGACCCGTGCGCGGGTGCACGCCGAACTGGATGTTCGAGCCGCCGGTCTCGACGCCGATCTCCCGGATGATGCGGACCGCGGCGTCCCGCATCCGCTGGTACTCCTTGTCCGTCAGCGTCTGCGCGGGCGCCACCGTGATCGAGTCGCCCGTGTGGACGCCCATCGGGTCGAAGTTCTCGATCGAGCAGATGATGACGACGTTGTCGTGCTTGTCGCGCATCACCTCGAGCTCGTACTCCTTCCACCCGATGATCGACTCCTCGCAGAGGATCGTGTGCGTCGGGGAGAGGGTGAGCGCGCGCTTCGCCAGCGGCTCGAACTCCTCGCGGTTGTAGGCGACGCCGCCTCCCTCGCCGCCCATCGTGAAGGACGGGCGGATGATCACCGGGAAGCCGATGTCCTCGGCGATGGCGCGGGCCTCGTCCCAGCTCGTCGCGTAGCCGGACTTGGGCAGCTCGACGCCGACGCGCTGCATGGCGTCCTTGAAGAGCAGCCGGTCCTCGGCCTTCTCGATCGCCCCGAGCTGCGCGCCGATGAGCTCGACCCCGTGGCGAGCGAGCGCCCCGTTCCGCGCGAGCGCGACCGCGAGGTTCAGCGCCGTCTGCCCGCCGAGCGTCGGGAGGAGCACGTCCGGCTTCTCGCGCGCGAGGATCTGCTCGGCGACCTCCGGGGTGATCGGCTCGACGTAGGTCCGGTCGGCGAACCCCGGGTCCGTCATGATCGTGGCGGGGTTCGAGTTGAGGAGGACGATCTCGAAGCCCTCCTCCTTGAGCGCCTTGCAGGCCTGGGTGCCCGAGTAGTCGAACTCGCAGGCCTGGCCGATGACGATCGGCCCGGAGCCCACGATCATGATCTTCCGGATGTCGGTGCGACGCGGCATATGGGGCGGGGAACCTAGCACACCTCGGGCCGACCTCGACACGGTCGGCGAGCCTCGGCGCATGCCGCCCGGCGCGCCGGCCGGCGGCGCCGGGGAGCCGCC